>CBIHQA010000038.1:0-14497 GCA_966211475.1 uncultured Neisseriales bacterium | reverse complement strand
TATCTGAATGCGCATGGCGGCGTCAACGGACACAAGATCAACCATGTCTATGCCGACGACCAAGGGGTGCCGGCCAACACACTGGCGCTGACGAAAAAGCTGGTCGGCGAAAACAAGCCAGCGGCGCTGTTCGGCTACTTCGGTGTCGAGAACGTGTCGGCGGTGATCAATGACCGCGAACTCGGGCCGTCCCAGCTCCCGCTGATCGCGCCTTACGCCGGTGGCAACCCGGTGGGGGGTGCCGCGCAACTGCCGGTCTATTACGCCCGCCCGACCTATGTGGATGAGCTGCAGAAAATTGCCGGGATGACCGGCAGCATCGGCATCAACCGCTTGGCGGTGGTGACCGGTGATGACAGCCTGGGCCGTGCCGTTGGGGATGTAGCCGCCAAAACCCTGGCTGCGGAAAAGAGCGAACTCGTCGTCAAGGTGAGCGTCGCCAGCAACGGCAGCAACCTTGCCGCCGTGCTTCGGCAGGTGGAAAGCGCCAATCCGCAGGCGATCATTCTGGCTGCGCCCACCATCGCCAGCGCCAACTTCGTCAGGGAGTACCAGAAGACCCGTTCCGCTACCCAGTTTTTCTCGCTGTCCTGGGTCAATCACCAGACGCTGATCGAAATGCTGGGGCCGAAGAATGCTCGTTGGGTGGCGGTGACCACGCTGGTCCCCTCCCCTTATAACCCCACCACCGAGATCGCACGCGAGTTCGTTCGCAATCTGAAGCAGTACCGTGATGAGCCGCCGTCCTATTCCTCGATGGAGGGCTATATCGCGGCCCGGGTGATGGTGGAAGCGATCAAGTCCAGCCGCAGCTACAGCCCGGCCGCGATCCGGCAGGCGCTGGAGGCGACGCGCAGCTTGAACCTGGGCGGTTATGCGCTCAACTTCGACAATGCGGCCCGGCGCGGCTCCCGGCTGGTTGACCTAGCCGTCTTCAGCAGCCGCGGTACGTTGCTGAACTGAGTGGCCTGACGACCGAATCGTCACCAGGCTGAAGGTGCTCTATACATTTTGAGCGCCTTATACATTTGATACGGTCGGTCGATGTGTTGATCCGGATCGACTTTCCTCTTCCTATGGAGTTTGTCACGCGGCCGCTGGCCGCGTTTTTTTTGATTCGTGGGACGGTAGGAATGCCGCCTTCCCGATGGATGGCTAAACAGAAATAGCGACGCCTCCGAGTGACCCGGCTATGCTGGCAACATGGATAGGTTGGCTGCGGATCTTTGCCATGGCTGCCTCTATCCTAAGTGGTATCGGGCGGCCTGCGCATGCCGCCCAGTCACGAGAAGGCATGGACGGCATGGAAAGGGGCGCGCCCGATATTTTGTTGGTGGAGGACAGTGCAACCAGTGTTGAGCTGTTTCGCTATGCACTGCAGACCAATCGTTCCCAGGCAAAGGTGCAGGTGGTCGCGGATGGTGAGGCGGCACTGCTCGCCCTGCTCGGAAGCCTGGATACCCCCTCCCCCTCGGCGTTGCCACCGCTGCCCCAGCTGGTACTGCTCGACCTGCACCTGCCCAAGATCAGTGGCTTGGAAGTGCTGGAGCGCCTGCGAAATCACCCCCACACCCAGTCGCTGCCCGTGGTGATGCTCAGTGCGTCTTCGTTTGATGAAGACCGAGCGGAGGCCCAACGACTGGGGGCGAACGAGTTTCTGAGGAAGCCGGCAGAATTTCCGGAACTCTGCACCATGCTCGACCGGTTGAAGCGTGAGTGGCTGGTACCCGGCTGCGGGGAGCCCGCATCCCGCCCGAAGTAGATACAAAAACGCCAGCGCAAAGGCTGGCGTCACCACGCAGGAATTTTGCTCGCTCGGCCAATCATGCCGGCATTTTGCGGAAGGCGATGGCGAACCGGTTCCAGGCATTGATGGTGTTCACCAACAAGGTCAGGTCGACCAGTTCGGCGGGGGTGAACTGGGGGCTGACACGCTCCCAGACGGCATCCGGCACATGGGTGTCCGCTACCTGGGTGACCGATTCCGCCCATTCCAGCGCGGCGCGTTCGCGATCGTTAAAGACAGCGGTTTCCCGCCAGACGGAAAGCATCGCGAGGCGGCGTTCGTTTTCTCCCGCTTTTCGGGCGTCCGCGGTGTGCACGTCGATGCAATAGGCGCAGCCATTCAGTTGCGAGGCGCGCAGGCGGACCAGTTCCACCAGGGGGTTTTCCAATCCCGACTGGCTGATGTGCTGTTCGAGGGCGCTCATGGCCTTCATCGCATCCGGGTTGGCTTTAAAGAAATTGAGACGGGGTTCCATGCGTTTTCCTTGGTGATCGTGTTGTTTAGAGAGTTACGATGGGTTTCGACTGAGCGCCGTACGGGTTGCCAGCGCACGGCTGCCCAGGGCGATGCAAAGGGCAATCGCGATGAGCCCCCCTGCAATGCCGAAAGTGATGTGCATGCCGGTTGCCACGGCGTCGGGATGGGCGTCGGTGAGATTGGTGGTGCCGGCGGCGAAGGCGAAGATGGCGCCCATCACCGCCGCGCCGGTCACCAGCCCCAGATTGCGCGACAGGTTCAGCAGGCCTGATATCACGCCGCGTTGATCCGGGCGGATGTCGGTCATCACCATGGTGTTGTTGGCGGCCTGGAACAGGGCGTAGCCCGGTGTGATCAGGATGATCGGCCCCACGTAGCCGGGGATGCCCAGCGTGGCTGGCAATACGCTCAGCGCGACACAACCAACCAGAATGCCGGCGAGGCCAATCGCCGTCATTCTGCGCGCGCCCAGCTTGTCTACGATGCGGCCAGCCGGCACGCCGCACAGGGCCGAGACGATCGGCCCGGCCGACATCACCAGCCCGACGAGCGCGGTGCTCAGCGACAGGCCGCGTGAGAGGTAGAACGGCCCGACCACCAGCGTCGCCATCATCACAGTCGATACCAATGCGCTCATGATCAAGCCGGCGCCGAGCACCGGCTCACGGAGCATGGACAGCCGGACCAGGGGGGATGCGACCCGCGTTTCCGCCAAGGCGAAAGCGGCCATGCCAACGAATGCCGCCAGCAGCAGTGCTGCGTTGAGCAGCCCAAAATGGCCTCGGCCAAGCGTCATTGCCAGTGCGTAGAGGGCGAGTGTCAGGGCAAGCAGCACGGTGCCGGTGTAATCGAAGGTGGGCCGACCGGTATTGGGTTTACGCGCGTCCACCGGCAGGTGCCGAAGCGTGAGCAACAGCGTCACAGCGCCAAGCGGTGCATTGATGAGAAAGATCGACTGCCAGCCCAGCTGGGCAATCAGGATGCCGCCCACCGACGGCCCCAGTGCGGTGCCGATCGCGGACATGGTTCCCAGTAAGCCCATGGCGCTGCCGGTGCGCTCCTTGGGAACGATGTCGGCGACGAAGGCCATGCTCAACGCCATCATCACGGCGGCGCCCATGCCTTGTACGGCCCGCGCTGCGATCAGCCCCGGCAGATTGGCGGCGGCGCCGCACAGCGACGCAGCGGTGAACAGCAGCAGCCCCGCCAGCAGCAGGCGTCGGCGGCCGATCAGGTCGCCCAGCCGCCCGGCGCTGACGATCAGCGTGGTGATAGCGAGCAGGTAGGCCAGTACCACCCACTGTACTTGCTGGAAGGATGCGTTGAATGTCTGCGCCAGCGTGGGTAGCGCGACGTTGGCGATGCTGGTCCCCAGAGACGACATCAGCACGGACAGCGACAGGCTGGCCATCGCCCACCGTGGGGAGAGCGGATGGCTGCCCTGCCCGGCTCGGCTCTCCTGGCGACTTTCCAGGTTCTGCTTCAAATCTGATTTCACGGTAACTCCTTGTTCTTGCATCGGATTGCGGTCTGGCTGGGCTTGTCAGGCCGCTAGCTGCGTCGGGCTCGCACCAGGCAATCGATCGCAATGCGCGGGCCATTGTCGGTTTCCACCGGACGTTCGACGCGCTGTGCTTTCTCGATGTGCAGTTCGTTCCCGATGGCGCTGACGACCTGGTCTGCGGCGTAGAGCACATCGGGGTGCTTGGGGCCGCCGTAGCCTCGGGTGAGGTTGTCCGGATCGTGGCCAATCAGTAGGAAGGTGCCGCCGGGAGCCACCGCCCGAGCGGCATGCGCAATCACCGGCGCCAATTCCTGCCAGGACATCTGCAGGTAGACCAGGGTGACGAGATCGAAACGCCGCACCTCGGGGACGAAGTGCCGGAGGTCTGCCACCTGTACGCCAACCCGCTCCGTGAGGTTTCTGCGCGCGGCAAGTTGTCGGGCCTTTTCGATGCCGACATCGGAAAAATCGACGGCCTGTACCGACCAGCCCTGCTCTGCCAGCCAGACCGCGTTGCGGCCCTCACCGGCAGCCAGGTCCAGCGCCGCGCCGGGCGACAGGTCGGCGGTTTCTTCCATCAGGAAGCGGTTGGCCTTGACCGTCCAGACGAATTCCCCGGTTGCATAGCGGCGGTTCCACTCCTCGCGCGTCAGCGTCAGGGGTTTGTCGGTTGGGTGTGCGACGCATGCGGCCCCTGCTTCACTGGCGTCTGTGGCCCTGGGCTGCTTTTCGTTGAAATTCATGGGTTTGCTCCTGAAAGGTGTGTGTTAGGAGCGTACGCCGGGGCAATACATGTCGGAAGACGCACGATTTGCACTTCATACATGCACCGGACGCCATATCTGGATTTGCTGTGCTAAGGTGGGCAGATGACGACCCCAGACTTCAATCTGCTGATCACCCTCAACGTGCTGCTGGAGGAAGGCAGCGTGGCCGCCGCCGCACGGCGGCTGAAGCTCAGCCCATCGGCGATGAGCCGGGCGCTGGCAAGGCTGCGCGAGACGACTGGCGACCCGTTGCTGGTCAGAGCGGGCCGCGGCCTGGTGCCGACCCCAAGGGCGTTGGAGCTGCGCGACCGGGTCGGGCTGCTGGTGCGAGATGCCGAATCGGTGCTGCGGCCGTCAGAAGCGCTCGACCTGCCCCGGCTGGTGCGCACCTTCACCCTACGGACCCGCGACGGCTTCGTGGAGAATTTCGGTCCGCGTCTGATTGCGCGCGTCAGCGCCGAGGCGCCGGGGGTGAAGCTGTGCTTCCTGCAAAAATCGAACAAGGATAGCGGCCCGCTGCGGGACGGCTCGGTCGACCTGGAAACCGGCGTGGTTGGCGATTCAACCAGCCCGGAGCTGCGGGTGCGGGCGCTGTTCCGCGACCGTTTCATCGGCGTGGTGCGGGCCGGTCACCCACTCTGCGAAGGCGAGATCAGCCCTGCCCGCTACGCTTCCGGCCGCCATATTGCCGTGTCGCGCCGCGACCTCGACAAGGGACCGGTCGACAAGGCGCTGGAACCGCTGGGGCTGGAGCGGCAGATCAGCACCATCGTCGGCGGGTTTTCCGCGGCGCTAGCACTGGCGCGGGCTTCTGATCTGATCGCCACCGTGCCGGAACGCCACACCGGCGACCTGCGCGACGGGATGTTCAGCTTTACGCTGCCCGTCTCGATGTTGGAGATGACCATCTCCATGCTCTGGCATCCACGATTGGACGCCGACCCCGCGCATCGCTGGCTGCGGGGATGTTTGTGGGAAGTCTGTGCGGAGCGGCTGGAGGAAGCATCTGCGGCGGAAGACCAAGGCCAGTAGCCCGCTTATGAGTGCAGCGGCCCCATCGGTGGCGACACCAGGACCGCCGTGTTAGCCTCTCGCCGACCTGCACTTCGAGCGGTTTCCATGCAAATCACCTTCCGATGCGACCCTGCCCTTGTCGATTTGTTGCCTCGTCCCGTCCCCGCCAAGCAAGCCTTGCCAGCCTGGCTGCGGGAAATGGCGCCCAAGAGATTTTCGGATGTGCACGGCAGGGATGTCCGGACCGTCAAGCAATGCCCTCCGTTCGTGGACGCGATGTCACACGGCTTTGTCATCCCCTTGCCGTGCGACGTGCAGGTGGATCGCGGGGTGTTTTCCTGGGATTGGGATCTGCCGCCGTTAAGCATGGAGGCGCATCCCCGTGCGCCGCTTAGCTTCCATCCGCCGGCGCAGTTGCGTGGCACGCCGTTTGATAACGGGCAGTCAGCGATCAAGTTCAATAGCTTCTGGACCATCGAAGTCGAGCCCGGCTGGTCGCTGTTCGCCACCCATCCGGTAAACCGTAGGGATCTACCGTTCCAGCTGCTGTCCGGGATCGTTGACGCGGACCGGTTCACCGAAGCCGGCATCAACTTCCCCGCCCTCTGGACCGAGCCCGACTTTGTCGGTGTGTTGCCCAAGGGAACGCCGGTCGCACAATGCTTCGTGGTTCCGCGAGTGGAAATGACCTTGAGCTGCGAGCCGTTCTCTGCGGAACAGGTGGCGCACTACGACACACTGGCGTCAGAAATTCTGTCGACACCCGGTGTTTATCGTCGGCGATTCCGGGTCAAGCGAGGCGGTTGAGCCTTCAGGCAAGAGTCCGCTTGAGCGCTTCGAGATCCAGCCACATCCGGCCGGTTGGTGCGGAGGTCAGGGCGTGGGAGATACGGCCAAAGGTTTCCGGGCGTAGCCGGTACGCCTGCCGATAGGCATCCATCGCGGCATCCATCTGCCGTTGCTCTTGCAGTACGACGCCAAGGTTGACGGCGGCCTCTACAAAGTCCGGGCGCAAGGTCATCGCAGTCCGAAACGCGTCGGTGGCACCCGCCAAGTCCCCCATGTCCTGGCAGACCAGCCCAAGGCGATACTGCGCGAGTGCATTGCCGGGAGCGTGGCTGGTCAGATCCCGGAGCGTTTGCAACGCTGCGGCCAAGTCGCCGGATTCCGTCTGCAACTCGGCGGCCAGCAAGGCGGGTTCGGCGGCGCCTTTTGCCAGCCGCACAGCGCGTTCGGCGTGCGCCCTCGCCTGCTTCAGCGCCCCGCCAAGCCGGTATGCCCGAGCGGCCAGCATCAGAGACGGCAGATGGTCCGGTGCCTGAGAAAGGCAGTGGCCGATGTGGCTTTGCGCGGCCGCCGCATCGCCCTTGTCCAGCGCCAGCACGGCCAGCAGCTGTCGCAGGGCTGGATGGGTCGGAGCAAATTCCAGCAGCCGGTGGGCCGTGGCATCCGCCTGTGCCGGACGGCCTGCGTTGTAGTCGCCAATGGCAGCGACGAGTGCGCGTTCAAATTCGATTGGGGTCATCGTCCAGCCGGAGGGGGCCTGAGTTAGGTTACCTTTGCAAGGGGCGAGCCCGGATATCAGCGCGGCGCCCCTGGCCGGCCATCGTAACGCGCATATCAGGGGGAAGATAGTACCGGTATCCCGCTGTGGCCCCGAAGCGGGCGTGCCCCGCCCGCCCGATGCCGGGTTCAATGCCCCGCTCAGTGCGAGATCAGCACCGGCAGGAAGGCGTCGCGCAGGATCGTCCGGGTCACGCCGCCGAGTACCATCTCACCCAATCGGCTGTGTCCGTAGGCGCCCATCACCAACAGGTCCGCATTCAGGTCGGTGGCGCGCGACAGCAGCCACTCGCCGATATCCTGATCGTCCACGGCGTGCCGGACGATTTCCGCTTTGACGCCATGCCGCGACAGGTAAGCAGCGATGTCGACGTCGGGCAGTTCGCTGTAGGCCCGCTCGTAGATGCTGGGGGACTCCACCGAGAACACCCGCACCGACTTGGCCTGCTTCAGTAGCGGCAGTGCGTCCGAGAGCGCGCGGGCGGCTTCCCGGCTGCCGTTCCAGGCGACCATCACGGTATCGAAGCGCGGGTTTTCCACGCTGCCGACATTCGGCAGCATCAGCACCGGCCTGCCCGTGCCCATCAGGAAGCGGCTGGCGTGGTGCTCGGCGACGTGCAGCTGCTCCTCGCCCCGCTCCTGCTGCCCCAGCACGATCAGGTCGGATGCCCTCGCCTGCGCCACGGCCTGGTTCATTTCGCGCAGGTAGAACCCGCGCCAGTCGGCATTCAGGCCAGCCTGCTGCGTCTGCTGGCGAAAGGCGGTTTCGGCGCTCTGCCGTTCACGATCGATTTCGGCGTACACCTCGGCCAGCAGGCCCGAGGTGTCGATGCCGGCTTCCGGCACGTAGGGCACAAAGGGCTCGTAGGAGAAGTGCAGACCGGAGAGGTGGGCATCGAACTGGCGGGCGAGTTCGATGGCGAAACGCTGGCGTTCGTCTGATCGGTCGGTGCTGTCCAGGCAAACGGAAATGGTCCTGTAGCTCATCCCGAGCTCCTTTCTTTCGAGTGTTGCTCAGTTGCCGAGCATGGTGCGCAGCGTCGCTACCATGGCGGCGATCTCCGGGCCTTCCTGCTCCTCCAGCCAATGGAGCAGTTGCATCGCATCGCCGCGTGCGTGGATTTGCGGCAAATCGCAACCGCAACCCGAGATGCCGACAGCGAAACCCGGCTCGTCGACGCGCCAATGGACGGGCGCCTGCTGGCCGCAATGGCGGCAGACGTGCGAGGTATGGTCTTGGGTCATGGGAATCCTTGCATGGCGGGCCTTGCGGCCGCGGTTGTTAGCATGTTGCGCCTGGTGCGGCATGGCCGGTTTGACCGGCGTCAACGATGACGCGGGTGGGCGTTTGCCAACGGTCTGGCTCAGGCACCGTCACCCAGCACATGGTAGAGCTCTTCTTCCTGCGCGAAGTGCAGCCGGAGGATGGCGTTCAGCCCGTACAGCAGCCGTTGCAACTCCCGCATCCCCTGCTCTTCGGGCCCGCTGGCAGGCAGATCAGCGGCAATGCGCCCCAGCAGTCGGACCAACCGGAAGATTTCGCGATGGGTGCCGCTCAGTGCGGCCATCGGGTCGTCGCCTCCCAACTGCCGGGCGATATCCGGGTAGACCTGCGTGTCGTCCATCTGTTCGTGCGGCAACAGGTCGTGGGTCAGTACCTGACACAGGTCGGTCAGGTCAGCCACGATAACCGGGCCGGGCAGGCCGGCAATGCGGTCGGCGAGCGACTCCACCCGCTCCAGCACCGGGTCGAGCGCGGCATGCTCGGCCTTTAGCCGTCGGCTGTCCGCCGGCGAAAATGCGCCCGGTTCGCGGGCCTTGCCGGTACGGAGTGCGCGTAGCGCGTTGACGATCACCGCAACGTCGATCAGCTCTTGCAGCAGCGCCCCCGCCAATGGCGGTAGGTAGCCCAACGCGGCAACCAGCATGGCAACGAACGACAGCCCCATGCCGGCCGCCACGCTCTGGATGGCGATGCGCCGGGCTTGTCCGGCAACGCGCATGGCTTCCGCCAGGCGATCCAGCCGATCGACCAGCAGAATGACATCCGCTGCTTCCGACGAGGCCGCCGCGCCACGTGCGCCCATGGCAACGCCGACGTCGGCAGCCGCCAGCGCTGGCGCGTCGTTGACGCCGTCCCCCACCATCAGGGTCAGGCCTTCTCCGCCGGCTGCGTGGATCGCCTGCAGCTTGCCGGTTGGCGACAACTCCGCCCGCACTTCGCTGACGCCCAGCACTGCGCCGATGGTTTCCGCCACGTCACGCCGGTCCCCGGTCAGCATGACCAGGCGACGAACACCGGCCCGCACCAGTAGGCGTAGCGCACGAGGCGCTTCCATCCGTACCTGGTCGGCCAGATGCAGCGCGCCGGCCATCTCTCCATCGATTCCGACGAAGACGCCGGATGCCCCGTCGTAACCCACCCGGCGCTGAAAATCCTGGCTCCAGTCGGCCGCCGGCACGACGCGACGAACATGGTCGAAGCTACCGAGCACAACCTGCCTGCCGTCCACCTGCCCGCTCAACCCGGCCCCCGGATGCTCCTCGACTGAGGTCGGTGCCGATAGCGTCAGGCCGCGTTCCCGCGCGGCGGCCACCACCGCTTCCGCGATCACGTGGTTCGACGCTTGGTCCAGCGAGGCGGCGTAGCGCAGGACATCCTCCGCGCTGAATCCTTCGCTGGCGCGGATCGAAACCAGCCGCGCTCGCCCGCCGGTCAACGTGCCGGTCTTGTCGAAAAACAGGGTGTGGATGCGGGCGAGGCGTTCCAACGCGGCGCCATTCTTCACCAGAACGCCACGCCGCGCGCAGCGGGACATGCCGGAGACGATGGCCACTGGTACCGCCAGGATCAGCGGGCACGGCGTAGCGACCACCAGCACAGCCAGCAGCCGCACCACATCACCGGTCAACCACCATGCGACAGCAGCCACGCACAGTGTGACGGGGACAAACAGCAGCGCATAGCGGTCCGCCAGCCGGGCACCGGGGCTGCGAGCGGCCTGGGCCGACTCCACCAGCCTAACGATGCCGGCAAAGGTGCTGTCCGCCGCGCTAGCCGTGGCCTGTAGCCGGAATGGCCGGCCCGCGTTGACGACGCCGCTGCGGACCAGTTCGCCGGCGCCACGGCTGACTGGCAGCGCCTCGCCGGTGAGGGAGGACTCGTCCAGCTCTGCCGCGTCCGCCAGTGCGCCGTCGACGGGCAGTGCTTCTCCCGACCGCACCAACAGCAGGTCGCCGGCCTGAATCCGGTCTAGGTCCACCACCTCCAGCTGTCCGGCTGTGTAGCGGCTGGCGGTACGCGGCATGCGGCGCATCAGCGCCGTCATTTCGCCGCGGGCACGGTTGGAGGCGTAGTCCTCCAGCGCCCGTCCGCTGGACAGCATCAAGGTGATCACCGCTGCCGTCAGCACTTCACACAGCGTCAGCGCCACCGCGATGGACAGCAGCGCGAGCAGATCCACGCCCTGCTCGCGCTGCCATAAGGCAGACAGGGTTCGAACGGTCAGGGTGGCCAGGGGCGGCAGCACGCCGGCAATCCAAAGCACACGTGCGAACCCGCCGAACCCGGCCAGATGCAGCACGCCACCTGCGACCAGGGTGAAGGCCGAAATCGCGAGCAGTGCGGTGTTGAGGCGGCGCTGGTTGTTCAGATTGGCCTCCTTGCCTTACCCGTTCGGCTCTCGCGCTAGTGGGACAACAGAACGGGCACGGTCATGGATTGGAGGATGGTCCGCGTCGCGCCGCCCAAAACCAGCTCGCGCAACCGGGAGTGGCCGTAGGCTCCCATCACGATCAGGTCGGCCCCCAGGTCCGCCGCGCGGGAAAGCAGCACGCTGCCCGCATCATCGTTATAGGCGGTGACCTTCGACGCTTCGGCCCGAACGCCATGCCGAGCGAGGTACAGCGCCAAGTCCGCCCCTGGCTGTTCGCCGTGGATGCGAGAGCCGATTTCCGGATTCACGGATAGGACCGTCGTCCGGCTTGCCAGTTTGAGCAGAGGCAGTGCATCGGTCACAGCGCGAATCGCCTCTGGGCGCGCGTTCCAACCGACAAGCGCGTGCTTCCAGACGGTTTCGAAGCTGCCGGTGTAAGGAATCACCAGGACGGGCCGCCGTGCGGCGAGTGCCAGATTCTGGGGCAGGTCCGGTGTCAGACCGTCAGCCATCTGCTGTGGGTCAGCCTGGCCGACCACGACCAGATCGTGATAGCGGGCGTGCAGGCACAGATCGTCGATCGGGGCGCCGATGGCTTCGCGCCATTCCACGTTGGCCATTCCGGCCGCTGAAGTCAGGTTTTCGAAGGTCGCGCGGGCCTGCTTCGCAGCGGATTCCACGTCCAGCGCGAGCAGGTTGGACGGTACATCCCCCGCCATGGCAAACATCGGCAACGGATCGGGCGCCACGAACAGCGCGGTCAAGTGCGCCTCGAAACGCCGGGCCAGGGCAATGGCGATATTCAATCTCGCCGCAGCACGCGGCGTGCTATCCACATGAACCAGCAGACTTTTGTAGCTCATGGCGCTTCTCCTTGTCGTTGCAGGAAACAGGCTTGGCTTCCGGGTGTCCGGTTGATGATGTTGTAGCGCTGTTGCGATGCCAGGCTGTTGATACCCGTCAATAAGGGCGGTCGATGTGGGGCGCGGTGTGAGTCCAGCGAGGTTGATGCCGACAGCCGGTTGGTCGCGCCACGGATTCCGTTGACCCACCTCAATGCCGGCTGGTGACGGATTTCCAAGAATGGGTTCTACATATGGTCGCGATGGGATTACTGCGCGGCTTCCTGCACCAACGGGAGAACGAGCCCATGGACGCACTCACCAAGCGGCATGTCCACGTGGACGCCGGTCCGGTCGAACTGCCGGCGGATGTTGTCGTGCCAACCCCGGCGCTCGGACTAGTGATCTTCGTCCATCACGCAGGGGGTGACCGTTTCAGTCCTGGGGACGTGCTGGTGGCCCAGCAACTACAGCGGTTGGGTTTCGCCACCCTGATGTTTGATTTGCTGACGGATGAAGAGGCCAGCGGTACGGCAAGACAAACGGACCTGCCGCTGCTGGGCAGCCGGATCGAAGCCGTCAGCCACTGGGCGGCCAGCGATGTGATGCTGCGGGAGCTGCGCGTCGGCTACTTCGCGTCCGGAACGGGCGCCGCCGCGGCGTTGATGGCGGCGGCCAACCGCCCAGCGCAGATCCGGGCGGTCGTCTCCAGTGGCGGCAAGCCGGATGCGGTGGGCGATACGCTGCCGATGGTGCGCGCCCCGACGCTGCTGATCGTCGGGGGGGATGATTTCGACGCGCTGGAAGACAACCGGATGGCCCTGGAACAACTCGGCTGTGAAAAGTCACTGGAGGTAATCGCCGACTCCTCTCACCGGTTCGAGGAGCCAGGCGCACTGCGTCAGGTCATGGAGCACGCTGCTGCCTGGTTTCAGCAATACCTGCAAGAAGGCTGAGCTGCCCCCTTAAGCCGACCGCTTGCTCACCCCGCCGTTGTAGTCGCGCAGCCGGTTGTAGAGCGTCTTCAGGCTGATGCCCAGCATCTCGGCGGCTTTTTCCTTGGTGCCGCCGCATTGCTCCAGGGTGGCGAGGACCAGCCTTTTTTCGGCCTCTGCCACCGTGTAGCCGACGCGGATCTGCAAGCTGGGGCCGCCAACCGGTTCCGACGCGCCCTGCAGTTCGGACGGCAGGCAGTTGGCCTCGATCACGTCGCTGGCCATGATATAGGCACGGTGAATGACGTTCTTCAGCTCCCGCACATTGCCGGGCCAGGAGTATTCCTTGATCCGCTGGATAGCGCCGGCGGACAGCCGCTTGTGGGCGCCATCGATGCGGTTGAGGTCGGCCAGGAAGTGCTGCGCCAGCAGCTCCACGTCGTCATTGCGCTCGCGCAGTGGCGGCAGGTACAGCGGGAACACCAATAGCCGGTAGTACAGGTCTTCGCGCAGCTTGCCGCTGCTGACGGCCTCGTCCGGCGGCCGGTTGGTGGCCGCGATCACCCGCACGTCGACGTCGATCTCGCGGTCGGAGCCGACCCGCATGAAGCGGCCGGTTTCCAGCACGCGCAGCAGCTTCACCTGCAGTTCCGCCGGCATTTCGGTGATCTCGTCGAGGAACAGTGTGCCGCCGCTGGCCCGCTCGAAGTAGCCGGTGTGCTCGCGCACCGCACCGGTGAAGCTGCCCTTCTCGTGGCCGAACATCTCGCTTTCGATCAGTTGCGGTGAGATCGCTCCGCAGTTGACTGGCAGAAACACCTGTTTGCGGCGGCGGCTCAAGGTATGCAGCGCCTGGGCCACTACCTCCTTACCGGTCCCGCTTTCGCCAACGATGAAGACGGTTGCCGCGGTGGGCGCCACCCGTTCGATCTGGTCATACAGGTGCTGCATGGCCGGCGAAGTACCCAGCAAGGGGCCAAAGCGGCCCAGCGTGCGTAACTCGGTGCGCAGATTGACGATTTCCGCCTTCAGATCGGTGGGGCGCGCAAGGCGGGACAGCACACCTTGCAACTGCTTGAGGCTGATCGGCTTCACCAGGTAATCGGCCGCCCCTAGGCGCAGTGCCTGAATAGAGGTCTCCAGGCTAGCCTGCCCGGTGATCAGCACGATCTCGGTGGAGCTGCGCGAATTCATGTCCTGGAACAAGTCCATGCCGCTACCGTCCGGTAGCACCAGGTCGAGCAGGACCATGTCGGGCTGGCGCAGCGCCATCCGCTCCCGGGCTTGTTTCAGGCTGCTGGCTGTCGCAGTGGTGAACCCTTCATTGGTGACCAGTTCGTCGAGCATGGCCAACGAGTTCGCGTCGTCGTCCACGATCAGGACATGGGGCATGGGTGGACTTCCTCTGCCTGGGCCGCCGGGGTGTCATGCTGAGATGGGTGGTCCGGCTGGCGTATTTCATCGCGTGGGTGGCATTCCCTCTTCATGAGTATGCGAGCCGATTTTTCTCCAGTAGTTCAGCTTCCGTTCAGGTTTTTGGTCCAAAAAACGCGGCAGAAAGCCGCACGGAGAGCGGATCAGCTCGGTTGCCCCCGCTCGCGGACCAGGCTGCCGCTAGCGGCCCGCCTGGGACAACCAACTCGCCAGTCAGGAATGACCATCACAGAGACAGAGGGAAAAAGCGCAGCCAATCCGCAGATCACCAGGAGGTGACCTACGACGACCGCCCCGGAGCCAGCCGAGCCACGTTGAACATAGGTGGGAAAAACGCTTGGCTTGGCGCCCGCCAACGGTGGATCTCAAGCCGTTGCCAGCGCCTCAGCCCCCGCTCCTCAGGAGCAGGCGTGGGGTGAGGGGAGATCAGGAGAGGCGCGACCCTTCTCCCACACGCAAAATCAGCCAAGCTTGGCTTGGCGCCTGTCACCAGTGGATGACGCGCCAGTGCCCGCGCCT
>CBIHQA010000037.1:0-14829 GCA_966211475.1 uncultured Neisseriales bacterium | reverse complement strand
GGCGTTCCCCGCATGCATGAGCGCCCCATCGGCGACCTGGTCGACGCGCTGGAAGGTGTTGGGGCGGACATCGATTACCTGGGCGCCACCGGCTTCCCGCCGCTGGCGATCAAGCCGGCCAGCGTCGAGCGCGGTCGCCGCGTGCAGGTGCGCGGTAACGTCTCCAGCCAGTTCCTGACCGCGCTGTTGATGGCCCTGCCGCTGACCGGCGAAACCACCACAGTAGAGGTGGTGGGGGAGCTGATTTCCAAGCCCTATATCGAGATCACCCTCAACCTGCTGGCCCGCTTTGGCGTGACCGTGGAACGCCGCGACTGGCGCGAATTCGTGATCCCGGGCGACAAGCGTCTGACCAGCCCGGGCACCATTTTCGTGGAAGGGGATGCGTCCAGCGCCTCTTACTTCCTGGCTGCCGGTGCAATCGGCGGCGGTCCGGTGCGTGTGGAAGGCGTAGGGCGAGATTCCATCCAGGGCGACAAGCGTTTTGCCGAAGTGCTGGAGCGCATGGGCGCCACCATCGTCTGGGGCGATAACTGGATCGAGGCATCGGGCAGCGGCAAGCTCAAGGCGCTGGATGCCGACCTCAACCATATTCCGGACGCTGCGATGACCATCGCGGTGGCTGCGCTGTTCGCCGATGGTCCGACCACCATCCGCAACGTTGCCAGCTGGCGGGTGAAAGAGACTGACCGCCTGTCCGCCATGGCGACGGAGCTCCGCAAGGTTGGCGCGACGGTGGAAGAGGGAGCGGACTGGATTCGTGTGACTCCGCCTGCGCAACTCACGCCGAATGCGGAAATCGCAACCTATGACGATCACCGCATGGCGATGTGCTTCTCGCTGGCGGCGCTGGGCGGCGTGCCGGTGCGGATCCTGGATCCGGGCTGCACGGCCAAGACCTTCCCGACCTATTTCGAGGTACTGGAAGGCATCGCTCGTCGATAAGGACGGGTTTCGGCTGCTGACAACGGCGGGAACACGCCTGCTGGGCCGGTGCAAGCTAGGTGGATGGCAATCCATCCACTGCTTAACTTGCGACTTCCCGCAATCTCCCGTTCTGCCTACCGGCGGGAGCGAGGGGCAAAGATGACCGGAAGGCTGGTCATCGGGTTTGTCGGCAATATGAGGGCGGCCGTGCCGCCCGGCAAAAGGAAGTGGTGAAACCGTGGAACTGGAAGGATTGCACCCGGTGCCTGTAGTGACAATCGATGGCCCCTCTGCCAGTGGCAAGGGTACGGTCGCCCAGAAGGTGGCCGAGCAACTGGGTTTTCATTATCTCGATTCCGGCGCGCTTTATCGGCTCGTCGCGCTCGATGCGCTCAACCGTGAAGTGCTGCTCGACGACGAGATGCGGTTGGCGCCGCTGGCTGCTGAACTGGACGTCGTGTTCCGCGGCAGCCAGATCGTCCTGAATGGTAGTGACGTCACCGAATCGATCCGTACCGAGGCGGTCGGCGTGGCGGCCAGCAAGGTGTCCGTACTGCGCAAGGTTCGCAGCGCGCTGTTGCAACGTCAGCGTGACTTCAGGCAAGCGCCGGGCCTCGTGGCCGACGGGCGCGACATGGGGTCGGTGGTGTTCCCGGATGCGCAGACCAAGATTTTCCTGACGGCAAGTGCGGAGGTGCGTGCGCACCGCCGCCATAAGCAGTTGATCGACAAGGGAATTCCTGCTAATCTGGCTGATGTTCTGCGGGACATTCGCGACCGGGATACGCGCGATGCCAACCGGTCGGTCGCCCCGCTGCAACACCACGCCGATTCGATGTTGCTGGATACGTCTCACATGACCGTTGCGGATGCCGTTGCGGTCGTGGTCCGTGCTTATCACGCATCTCACGTTCCGCGTGGACAATGACCGGGTGATCCGGTCCTGCCGAAAGGCAATTGTTGGGGTCGCCGGCGCCCGCTGGCGGCAATGACTAACTTTTACCCGTCGTGGCAACACGACAATCAGGTACCTCTATCAATGTCTACTCAAACCTCCGCTGCCATGGAAAGCTTTGCCTCTCTGTTTGAAGAGAGCCTGAAGTCGCAAGACATGCGCGCTGGCGAAGTGATCACCGCCGAAGTGGTCGGTGTCGATCACAACTTCGTCATCGTGAACGCCGGTCTGAAGTCCGAAGCACTGATCCCTGTCGACGAATTCAAGAACGACAAGGGCGAAGTTGACGTCAAGCCGGGCGATTTCGTGCAAGTGGCAATCGACTCGCTGGAGAACGGCTTTGGTGAAACCAAGCTGTCCCGCGACAAGGCCAAGCGTCTGGCAGCGTGGCTGGATCTGGAAGTCGCCCTGGCCGAAAACAAGGTCATGGCTGGCGTCATCTCCGGCAAGGTCAAGGGCGGTCTGACCGTCATGATCAACGGCATCCGTGCGTTCCTGCCGGGTTCGCTGGTCGACATCCGCCCGGTCAAGGACACCACCCCGTACGAAGGCAAGCAGATCGAGTTCAAGGTCATCAAGCTCGATCGCAAGCGCAACAACGTCGTGGTTTCCCGCCGTGCCGTGCTGGAAGAAACCCTGGGCGAAGAGCGTCAGAAGCTGCTGGAAACCCTGCGCGAAGGCGCAGTGGTCAAGGGTATCGTCAAGAACATCACCGACTACGGCGCGTTCGTGGACCTGGGTGGTATCGACGGCCTGCTGCACATCACCGACCTGGCCTGGCGTCGTGTCAAGCACCCGTCGGAAGTGCTGTCCGTGGGTGACGAAGTCGAAGCCAAGGTGCTCAAGTTCGACCAAGAGAAGAACCGCGTCTCCCTGGGCCTGAAGCAACTGGGCGACGACCCGTGGGTTGGCCTGGGCCGACGTTATCCGCAAGGCACCCGTCTGTTCGGCAAGGTGACCAACCTGACCGACTACGGCGCGTTCGTGGAAATCGAGCAAGGCATCGAAGGTCTGGTGCACGTGTCCGAAATGGATTGGACCAACAAGAACGTCCATCCGTCCAAGGTCGTGTCGCTGGGCGACGAAGTCGAAGTCATGATCCTCGAGATCGACGAAGACCGCCGCCGTATCAGCCTGGGCATGAAGCAGTGCATGCCGAACCCGTGGGACGAGTTCCAAGAGAACTTCAAGAAGGGCGACAAGATCAAGGGTGCCATCAAGTCGATCACCGACTTCGGCATCTTCGTTGGTCTGCCGGGCGGTATCGATGGCCTGGTGCACCTGTCCGACCTGTCCTGGTCCACCCCGGGTGAAGAGGCCGTCCGCCAGTTCAAGAAGGGCGACGAAGTCGAAGCCGTGGTTCTGTCCATCGACACCGACAAGGAACGCATCAGCCTGGGCATCAAGCAGCTGGAAGGCGATCCGTTCAACAACTTCGTGGCGATGAACGACAAGGGCGCGCTGGTCAAGGGTACCGTCAAGTCCCTGGACGCCAAGGGTGCCGTGGTTGTGCTGGGTGATGACGTCGAAGGCTACCTGCGTTCCACCGAAGTCTCCCGCGAGCGTGTGGAAGACATCCGTTCGGTGCTGAAGGAAGGCGATGCCGTCGAAGCGATGATCATCAACGTCGACCGCAAGAACCGCACCATCAATCTGTCGGTGAAGGCCAAGGACGTCGCGGACGAGGGCGCTGCAATGAAGTCGCTCGAATCCGCTGGCAACGCCGGCACGACCAACCTGGGCGCTCTGCTCAAGGCCAAGCGCGACAGTCGCAATGCTGAGTAAGGCCGCCGAGTAATCGGTATGCCTGACCGCGGGCTTCGGCCCGCGGTCCTCTCAGTTTGCGCTCCTTGCACAGAGGACTCATGACGAAATCCGAGTTGATTGCCAAACTCGCGAGTCGTTATCCGCAGCTAGTGGCCAAGGACGCCGAACTTGCTGTGAAGACTATTCTCGACGCCATGGCGGAGGGCTTGGCCCAAGGTCAGCGAATCGAGATACGGGGGTTTGGCAGTTTCGACCTGAACTACCGACCGCCCCGACTGGGTCGTAACCCGAAGTCGGGCGACAAGGTGGAAGTGCCGCCGAAGTATGTGCCGCACTTCAAGGCAGGCAAAGAGCTTCGGGAGCGCGTCGATGCGGCTCTTGAAGCAGGGATCATGCCGAAGGACGATTAAACGCCGTCCCTCGGCGTCGGTTCCATCGTGAACGGGCATAGCGAAAGCTGTGCCCGTTTTTTTTCGCCATTGCGAGGTGGTGTGGGCTGTTTCAAGAGAGAGAAATGGCGGCACAATCGCCTTCATTCGAAGCGATTTGGTTAGAGCGTGCCAGATGAAGCAAATCGATGTTGTGTTGAGGGGATGGACGTCACATCCGGGCCTGCACCGGGTTGGTCTGGGCCTACTGGCGGCCTTGTTGCTCGGTTCGATATCGACGAGTCTCGCTGCAAATCGTGTGGCAGACGGACAGGCAGAGTGGTGCGGCCGGTTGTTGCCGCGATTGCCCGGCGTCAGCAAGGTGGCGTGTCAGCAGAGCGGATTTCAGCCCAGTGGGGCAACGTCCAGGCAAGGCTTCCCCATCCTGACTCGCAGCATTCCGGCGCGCCCTGCACATGTACCGGCAAAGCCTGCGGTTCGGGTGTTGTTGCTGGGCGGAATTCACGGAGACGAGCTGACCTCGTCGTCCATCGTGTTCCAGTGGCTGAATGACCTGGACCGATCCGCAGCCTCGGGCATTGGTTGGTTCGTCGCGCCAGTGGTGAACCCGGACGGTCTGTTGGCGCGCAATCCGACCCGGACCAACGCCAACGGGGTCGATCTGAATCGCAACTTCCCCTTGCCAGAATGGCGGCAGGCTTACGATTACTGGGTGAAAACCGGTAAGGACCCGCGTCGCTTTCCTGGGGACGCGCCCTTGTCGGAGCCGGAGAGTCGCTGGGTCGACCAGCAGATTGAGCGCTTCAAGCCGGATTTCATCGTTTCCATCCACGCCCCGTATGCGCTGGTCGATTTTGACGGGCCTTCTCCTCCGTTGCCGCCAGCACGGCTTGGGGAATTGCTGTTCCGCCGCATTGGGGTCTATCCCGGTTCGCTGGGTAACTATGGAGGGGTAATCAACGGGATTCCGGTGGTCACCGTCGAACTGAGCAATGCGCGGACTTTGCCAGAGGACAAAGAAGTGAAGCGTATTTTCCGGGACCTGACCGCGTGGATTCAGCGGGCGGCGCAGGCGCGGCAGCCGGGATACCAGCGATCATGATGACCTGAGCGGGCGCTGGCGTCCTGCCAGCACAGTCTTTGGTGAGAATGCACAAAGAAAAACGGGCCGGGGGATTCCCCGGCCCGTTTCACATACGCGATTGCTTACTGCATCAGGCCTTGGCCATCAGCTCACGCAGCACGAACGGCAGGATGCCGCCGTGGTTGTAGTAGTCGACTTCGATCGGTGTATCGATGCGGCACAGCACCGTTACGCGGTTCACCGTGCCATCGGCACGGGTGATGACCAGCGTCAGGTCCTGTTGCGGCTTGAGGTCGCTGGTGATGCCTTCGATGTCGAAGGTTTCGGTGCCGTTCAGGCCCAGCTTCTCGTGGCTGTCGTCGCCCTTGAACTGCAGCGGCAGCACGCCCATGCCGACCAGATTGGAGCGGTGAATACGCTCGAAGGAGCGGGCCACCACGGCCTTCACGCCCAGCAGCTGGGTGCCTTTGGCGGCCCAGTCACGCGAGGAGCCGGTGCCGTACTCTTCGCCGGCGAACACCACGGTCGGGGTGCCACGCTTGATGTATTCCATCGCGGCGTCGAACACGGTGGTCTGCTGACCGTCCAGCAGGGTGAAGCCGCCCTCGATGCGGGAGCCATCTTCCTTGGCCGGCAGCATCAGATTCTTCACGCGCACGTTGGCGAAGGTGCCACGCACCATCACATCGTGGTTACCGCGACGGGAACCGTAGCTGTTGAAGTCAGGCTTCTGTACGCCATGGCCCAGCAGGTACTTGCCGGCCGGGGTGGTGTCCTTGAAGGAACCTGCCGGGGAGATGTGGTCGGTGGTGACCGAATCGCCCAGGATCAGCAGTGCCTTGGCACCCTTGATGGTCGGAACGGCGCCCGGCTGCATGCCGAACTGCTCGAAGTACGGCGGATGCGCGATGTAGGTGGACTCCGGCCAGTTGTAGACCTGGCCGGCGGGCGCGGAGATCGCGTTCCACAGGTCGTGGTCCTTGGTCAGGTCGCCATACAGGCGGCGGAAGGTGTCCGGGTTCAGCGCGTACTTCATGCAGGCGGCGATTTCGTCGCTGGTCGGCCACACGTCGCGCAGATACACAGGCTGACCGTCCTTGCCCGTGCCCAGCGGCTCGGTGGTCAGGTCGACGTTGCTCTTGCCGGCGATGGCGAAGGCGACGACCAGCGGCGGGGAGGCCAGGAAGTTGGCGCGGATGTTCGGGTGGATACGGGCTTCGAAGTTACGGTTGCCCGACAGCACCGCGGCGGCCACCACGTCGTTCTCGACGATGGCTTCGTTCAGCTCCGGGGACAGGTCGCCCGCGTTACCGATACAGGTGGTGCAGCCGAAGGCGGCGACGTTGAAGCCCAACTTGTCCAGGTACGGTTGCAGACCGGATTCAGCCAGATACTCGGCCACTACGCGGGAGCCCGGGCCGAGGCTGGTCTTGACGCGCGGATGCACGGTCAGGCCCTTTTCCACCGCCTTCTTGGCCAGCAAACCGGCACCGATCAACACGCCCGGGTTGGAGGTGTTGGTGCAGGAGGTAATGGCAGCGATCAGCACGTCGCCGTTGCCGAGGTCGATGCCGTCCGCCTTGGTCGCGTAGCGCTTGTCGAGGTCGTCCAGCTTCTTGTTGAAGCCGTTTTCCGCGACCGGCTTGGTGAACAGCGAATTGAAGGTGTCCTTCATCTTCGGCAGCACGATGCGGTCTTGCGGGCGCTTCGGGCCTGCGAGGCTCGGCACGATGGTGTCGAGGTCCAGCACCAGGGTCTTGGAGTATTCGATTTCGCCGGCCTTCGGCATGCCGAACAGGCCTTGTGCCTTGAAGTAGGCTTCGAAGGCATCGGCTTCTTCGTCGGTGCGGCCGGTAGCGCGCAGGAACTGCACGGTCTTGTCGTCGACCGGGAAGAAGCCCATGGTCGCGCCGTACTCCGGGGCCATGTTGGCGATGGTCGCGCGGTCGGTCACGGTCAGGCTGGCAGAGCCTTCGCCGAAGAATTCGACGAACTTGCCGACGACCTTCTCCTTGCGCAGCAGTTCGGTGACGGTCAGCACCAGGTCGGTGGCGGTCACGCCTTCACGCAGCTTGCCCTTGAGTTCCACACCCACCACGTCCGGGGTCAGGAAGTAGACCGGCTGGCCCAGCATGCCGGCTTCCGCCTCGATGCCGCCCACGCCCCAGCCCACGACGCCCACGCCGTTGATCATGGTGGTGTGGCTGTCGGTACCCACCAGGGTATCCGGGTAGAACACGCCGTCCTTCTTCTGGACGCCGCGGAACAGGTATTCCAGGTTCACCTGGTGCACGATACCGATGCCCGGGGGCACGACCTTGAAGGTATCGAAGGCCTGCATGCCCCACTTCATGAACTGGTAACGCTCTTGGTTGCGCTGGAATTCCAGTTCCATGTTCTGGCGCAGGGCGTTCGGGGTGCCGTAATGGTCGATCTGCACGGAGTGGTCGACCACCAAGTCCACCGGCACCAGCGGCTCGATCGCCTTCGGGTTCTTGCCCATCTTGTCGGCGACGTTGCGCATGGCGGCCAGGTCGACCAGCAGCGGCACGCCGGTGAAGTCCTGCAGCACCACGCGGGCGACGACGAAGGGGATTTCATCGACGCGCGGGGCGGTGGCGCCCCAGTTGGCGAGCTGCTTGACGTGCTCTTCGGTCACCTTCTTGCCGTCGCAGTTGCGCAGCACGGCTTCCAGCACGATACGGATCGAGACAGGCAGCTTCGACACCGGGCCGACGCCTGCTTTTTCGAGTTGGGGCAAGGAGTAGTACTTGGCCGTTTTGCCTTGGGGCAGTGCGAGCGACTGCAGGCTGTCGAACAAGTTATGGAGATTGCTCATGTCGCAAGTCCCTGGGTTGACTAGGGTGAAGTGGGCAGCTTGTAACGCTCTCGGTCGGGGTTCGGTAGCGCTCTGCCGCGATAGACCCGCGGGGTGCGCCTCAGCGGCTGGGGCCGCTGCCCGGTGCTCGAAACCTGGCCGGAGGTTTTCATTGTGGGGCGCGGAACACGCCCTTGAATTCCTTTCCGATACGGGCGATAACATGAGGCTGTCTGCCCGATCGGGTGATCGCACCGGTTTGCCGGCTGCATGAGCAACGCAGCAATTTGGTGGGATCAACTTGTAAAGTATAGCGGATTTAGGGTATCCGGGTAAGCCACCCGGGGCGTTATTGCCATGCAGCAAAGCAGGGGTTTCCTGCCTGCAGAATCTAGTATCACACCGTAGGAGTTGCCTTTTCATGTCATGGTTCGAATCGCTGTCGCTGGTCGATTTATGGCCGCTGTTGTTTACCGTTGTGGCGGTGGTCGGCTATGAGGCGTTTTTGCGCTACCGGACGAAGCTCGACCCGGACTACACCATCCAGGGGCAGTCCAATCGCGCCCGGCGTGCCTGGATCTTCGCGCTGGGCAAGCGCAACGACCGCGAGATCCTGGCGGTGCAGACCCTGCGGAACTCCACCATGGCCGCGACCTTCCTAGCCTCGACGGCGGTGCTGCTAATCATGGGGGCGCTCACCTTTAGCGCCCAGGCCGACCATTCGGCGGCGGCCAGCCTGTTTGCGCAGAATGGCCGGGGGCTGTTGCGCCTGAAGGTGATCCTGCTGGTCAGCATTTTCTTTGTCGGCTTCTTTTCGTTTACGTCCGCCATCCGCTATTACAACCATTTGATCTATATCGTCGGGACGTTGAACGAAGAGGAGCCGGCCACGCTCGAATACGCCGCTGCCATGCTGAACCGGGCGGGACGGTTCTATCGGTTCGGGATGCGCTCTTATTACTATGCCGTTCCCATTGTCCTGTGGTTGTTCGGTGATCTGCTTCTGTTGTTGGGCACGGTCGGCTTGCTGATTGCGTTGCACCGGTTGGACCGGTCGCCCAAGTTGGAAAAAATCGATTCGGGGAGTATTCAGACGTGAAATTGTTTCAGCGGAACATTTCGACCCTAGCGCTGTGCCTGCTGCCGATGGCGGTGTTTGCCGCGCCGGAGTCGCTCAATTACAACGTGGTGAGCTTGCAGGCTCAGGTGCATCGCGAGGTGGAGAACGATTCCTTTTATGCGGTGCTGTTTGTCGAAGCGAACGATGCGGATCCCGCCCGCCTGGCAAATGGCATCAATCGCCGGCTCGAAGAAGCCCGCCGGATTGCGCAGGGCTATGGGGTGGTGAAGGTAAAGACCCAGTCGCAGCAAACTTTTCCCATCTACAACAACCAGAATAAATTGCAGGGGTGGCGAGCCCGTGCCGAGATCCGGCTGGAAAGCGAGGATTTCCCTGCGGCCACCCAATTGGTCGGCAAGCTGCAAGGCGTGCTGCAATTGGCCCAAGTTGGATTCAGCGTCTCGGAAAAGCGCCGCCAGCAAGTGGAGAATGAACTGACCTCCGAGGCGATTGCCAGTTTCCGTCTGCGTGCGGATCTGGTCAGCCGGGCGCTGGGGGGCAGCAAGGGTTATCGGATCGTGAATCTGAACGTGGAAAGCGGTGGCGGACCCGGCCCGCGACCCATGTTCAAGATGGCGATGGCGGAAGCCGCGACTGCAGATGCCGCGCCGGTATTCCAGCCCGGAGAAAGCCAGGTGTCGGTCAACGTGAACGGCAGCGTGCAGGTCAACGAGTAAAGCTAGACGCTGCCTGCCGGACTTGCACGGCAAAAAAAACGGGCCACACTGGATAGTGTGGCCTCAGGCTGCTGGCAAAGGTGGGGAGCACGATATCGGATGGGTGCAAAGCAAGCTTTGCTGGTTTGACAGACGGCAACCCATCCGCAGCCTCCCTGAGACTTTCCCCTCCCTCCGGCTCCCGCCCTCTGGCGGGAGGGCGGGTTGAAGATGACCCGCTAGCGGGTCATCGGGGCTTGTCAGCAATACAAAACGGGCCACACTTGAATAGGTGTGGCCCGTTGAGGTTTTGCAACCGCCGAAAACGCTACTTACTTGATGCGGAGCTGGTCTTCGGTGCGGCCTGCTGCCAGGGCGGCAACGAACCAGCCCGGCTTGCGACCCTTGCCGGTCCAGGTTTCGGCCGGGTTCTTCGGGTTGGCGTATTTCGGGGCAAGAACGGTCTTCTTGCCAGCGGACTTCTTGCCCAGCATACCGAGGATCTCGTCCACGGACACACCGAGTTGCGCAGCGCGTTCTTGCACCATGCTGGCCAACGCGGACGCTTCCTGGTTCTTGCGGGCGCGGATTTCCTTTTCGACGTCTTGCTTCAGTTGTACGAGCTTGTCGAAAGAGAGTTCGGAAAGGTTCATCTGTGCGTCCTTTTGTTGGTTGATTAGCAGGGGCAGATTAGGGATTACTGCCACCTATTCTAGGCAAAGCTTTTTTTTTGTGCAATTGCCAATTGCAAGTAAACAAAAATGATGACCCGCCCACTCAAGATCGTTACGTACAACATCCATAAGGGGTTGTCCCCTTTGAACCGTAACCTGGTGATCCACGAGTTGGCGACTGCGCTGCGACAAGTGCGGGCTGAATTGGTTCTCCTGCAGGAGGTCCAAGGCTTGCATGAGCTTCGGCAACGCCGATTTCGCCATTGGCCCGAAAACGGGCAGGCGGATTTCCTGGGTTCGGTATTGCGGCACATTGCGGTGTACGGCAGTAATGCGTCCCATCGCTATGGGCATCACGGCAATGCGATCCTCAGCAGCCATGCGGTTACCACCTGGCGTAACGTCGATATTTCAATGAATCGGCTGGAGCGGCGCGGGGTATTGCACGCGGAATTGACGGTGCCGGGTTGGGAGACGCCGCTGCATGCGATGTGTGTTCATCTGAATTTGCTGGCGCGAGATCGTCGCAAGCAATTGCGGCTGTTGCGGGACGAAATCAGCAACAAGGTGCCGGCGCATGCACCCTTGATTGTTGCAGGGGATTTCAATGATTGGCGTAACGAAGCGCAGCCGTTGCTGATGCATGAAATGGGCATGCAGGAAGCATTTGAATCGGTGTTCGGTAAACCGGCCAAGAGCTTTCCGGTGCGTTGGCCGGTATTGCGTCTGGACCGGATTTATACGCGCGGATTGACCACGGTACATGCTGAAGTGGGAGAGGGGGAGCCGTGGAACCTTCTCTCGGATCACGCGCCTTTGTTGGCCTGGGTAATGCCGACCTCGGCAATAAATCGCGTGGATTGAAGGAAAAGAAAAACGGCCGCTTATGCGGCCGCTTTTTCAGGACAGGACGATTTTTCAGGAAATCGTCTTGTCATGTTCGATCAGCGCATAGGCTGAATGGTTGTGAATGGATTCGAAGTTTTCCGATTCCACCACATAGGCTTCGATGCGTTCTTCGGCATTCAGGCGAGCGGCCACGTCACGCACCATGTCTTCGACAAACTTGGGATTGTCGTAGGCACGTTCGGTGACGTATTTCTCGTCCGGCCGCTTCAGCAGGCCATAAAGCTCGCAGGAGGCTTCGTCTTCCACCAGGCGGACGATATCCTCGATCCAGACGATTTCGCGGGTACGGGCGGTAATCGTTACGTGCGAGCGCTGGTTGTGCGCGCCGTACTCGGAAATCTTCTTCGAGCACGGGCACAGACTGGTTACCGGCACCAGGACCTTCATGGTGAAGCGGTATTGGCCGTCCCGGAGCTCCCCGATGAACGTCACTTCGTAATCCATCAGGCTTTGCACGCCGGAAATCGGGGCGGCCTTGTTGATGAAATACGGGAAGCTCATTTCGATGTAGCCGGATTCGGCTTCCAGGCGATTGACCATCTCGCGCAGCATCGGCTCGAAATTTTCGACCGAGATCTCGCGGTCGCGGCTATTCAGGATTTCAACGAAACGGGACATGTGCGTGCCCTTGAAATGCTGGGGTAGGTGCACGTACATGTTGAAGGTGGCGATGCTGTGCTGTACGCCGCCGTCGCGGTCGGCCAGGCGCACCGGGTGGCGAATGGCCTTGATGCCGACC
Source organism: uncultured Neisseriales bacterium (assembly GCA_966211475.1). Lineage (GTDB taxonomy): Bacteria > Pseudomonadota > Gammaproteobacteria > Burkholderiales > Leeiaceae > Leeia. Next base: position 2,791 of record CBIHQA010000037.1, on the reverse strand, counting down.
TTGTTGATGGCGAGGTTGCGTGTGTCCGGTGAGTTTTGCACGTCCGCAATCGGCTGGATGTCGCGAGCGTTCATGGAGAGTCCTTGGCTCAGATCAGGCAGCAGTATAAACGCTGGAAAATAGTTGAGTAAAGTTATCGGGTATTGCGTAGTGTAGCGGGAAGCGGCCTGTAGCGCGATCGAAGATCGCTAACAGACCGATAGGGACACGCTATCGCGAGGCGGCAGAGGTCGTGGACCTCGCCGCTTCACCACGGGATCAGTTGGATGTCGGGATGGTTTCGGCCAGCAGGGGATGGGCGCGAACGCGCTTGAGCAGACCCTCGGCGTCCAACCCGCAATCGGACAGCAACAGGGCCGGATCGCCGTGCTCGACATAGCTGTCCGGCAGGCCGATGTGCAGGAGCGGCTTGACGATCTGCATGTCGGCCAGCGCTTCGGCGACCGCACTGCCTGCGCCGCCCATCACCACGTTTTCTTCCACAGTGACCAGCAGATCGTGGGTCTGGGCGAGCTGGCGCACCAGTTCGACATCCAGCGGCTTGACGAAGCGCATGTTGGCGACGGTGGCGTCCAGTTCCTCGGCGGCTTTCAGGGCGGGCGTAAGCATGCTGCCGAAGGCCAGGAAGGCGATTTTCTGACCGCGGCGGCGGAGTTCTGCCTTGCCGAAGGGGACACCTGTCAGCTCTGCCTGGGGTGCGACGCCGGGGCCGGTGCCGCGCGGATAGCGCACGGCTGCTGTGCCGCCGTAGCGGTAGGCGGTGACCAGCATCTGGCGACATTCGTTCTCGTCACTGGGCGTCATCACCACGACGTTGGGGATGCAGCGCAGGTAGGAGAGGTCGAAGGCGCCGGCGTGGGTGGGGCCGTCCGCGCCGACCAGGCCGGCACGGTCGATGGCGAAGGTGACGTCCAGGTTCTGAATGGCGATGTCGTGGATCAGTTGGTCGTAGGCGCGCTGCAGGAAGGTCGAGTAGATCGCCACCACCGGCTTGGTCCCTTCGCAGGCGAGGCCGGCGGCGAAGGTCAGGGCATGCTGTTCGGCGATGCCGACGTCGAAATAGCGGGTCGGGAATTCCTGCTCGAAGCGCACCAGTCCGGAGCCTTCGCGCATGGCGGGCGTGATGCCGACCAGGCGTTCGTCCGCCTTGGCCATGTCACAGAGCCAGTCGCTGAACACCTGGGTGTAAGTCTGCTTGCCGCCGGATTTGCCGGCAGCCAAGCCATTCTGCGGGTCGAACTTGCTAACGCCGTGGTAGGTGACCGGGTCGTTTTCGGCCAGCTTGTAGCCTTGGCCCTTTTTGGTGACCACGTGCAGGAACTGCGGGCCTTTCAGGCTGCGGATGTTCTGCAGGGTGGGGATCAGTGCGTCCAGGTCATGGCCGTCGATGGGGCCGATGTAGTTGAAGCCGAATTCTTCGAACAGGGTGGAGGGCGTGATCATGCCCTTCACGTGCTCCTCGGTCTTGCGGGCGAGGTGGCGCAGCGGCGGGGCGACTTCCAGCACCTTGCCAGTGGTGTTCTTGAAGGCCGCGTAGAACTTGCCGCTCATCAACTTGGCGAGGTAGCTGTTGAGCGCGCCGACGTTGGGCGAGATCGACATATCGTTGTCGTTGAGGATCACCAGTACATCGGTGTCGCGGGCACCGGCGTTGTTGAGTGCCTCGAAGGCGAGGCCGGCGGTCATCGCGCCATCCCCGATGATGGCGGCCACCTTGCGATCCTCGCCCTTCAGGCGGACGGCTTCCGCCATGCCGAGCGCGGCGGAGATGGAAGTGGAGGAATGGCCGACACCGAAGGTGTCGTATTCGCTTTCGTCGCGCTTGGGGAAGCCGGCCAGGCCGTCTTTCTGCCGCATGCTGCCCATGCGGTCGCGGCGGCCGGTCAGGATCTTGTGCGGATAGGTCTGGTGGCCGACGTCCCACACCAGCCGGTCATACGGGGTGTTGAAGACGTAGTGCAGGGCGACGGTGAGCTCCACTGAGCCCAGGTTGCTGGCGAAGTGGCCGCCGGTCTTGCTGACCGATTCGACGATGAAGTCGCGCAGTTCCTTGGCCAGTTGCGGCAGGTCCTTGCGTGGGATCTGCTTGAGGTCGGCGGGGGTGTGGACGGTGTCCAGCAGCGGGTAGAGGGAATCGGTCACGGCAGGCAGCCCGTTCTGGTAGGCGATTAGTGGGTACGCAGGACGATGAAGTCGGCCAGCTCATTCAGGCGGCGGGCCGAGGGGCCGAAGCCGGCGAGGGCGGCGCGTGCTTCTTCGTGCAGGGCGGCGGCAAGGCGCTTGGCCTCCGCGAGGCTCAGCAGGCTGACGTAGGTGGGTTTGTTGTCCTTGGCGTCTTTGCCGGCGGTCTTGCCGAGGGTGGCGCTGTCGGCTTCGACGTCGAGGATGTCGTCCACCACCTGGAAGGCGAGGCCGACGGCGCGGGCGTAGCGGTCCAGTTGTTCGTGCTGCGCACTGTCCAGGGCGCGATCGGCGGCCTGGTGGCAGCGGGCACCCATACGGACCGAAGCGCGGATCAGCGCGCCGGTCTTCATGATGTGCATCAGTTCGAGTTCTGGCAGGGTCAGCGCCTTGCCGACACTTTCCAGGTCGATGGCCTGGCCGCCGGCCATGCCGCGCGAGCCGGAGGCATGGGCAAGCTCCTTGACCAGCGCAATGCGCTGAGCGGCAGGTAGCGCTTCCACATCAGCCAGCAGTTCGAAGGCCTGGGTTTGCAGGCTGTCGCCGACCAGCAGCGCGGTCGGTTCGTCGTACTGCACGTGACAGGTCGGCTTACCGCGGCGAAGCACGT
>CBIHQA010000036.1:0-14870 GCA_966211475.1 uncultured Neisseriales bacterium | reverse complement strand
GCAATAACAGGCTCAGGGTCAGCGCTCGGGCGGACATGAAGGACTCCGGAAAAGAAAATCATGGGCATGCTACTAGCCCTTTCGAAGGAAAGGACAGAGAAATTGCAAACAAGTGCGGGAGGACGTGACGATCGGACGGGGAGGGCGCAAAGGCGATGGCGCGAGTGGTCGAATGCGGTCACTGCGCTTGAAGCGAGACGTACGGCACGTCAGGAGGAATGCTGGCCTTGCGAGTGGCCGGACCCGCTCAAGCCTTGATCAGGATGCGGGCGGTACGCTTGCCGGTGCGGCGGTCAAACCCCGTACGGCGATCCGCCTTGATCGCTTGCTGGCGGCCGCGCCGGTCTCTCTTGTGGCGGCGGTCCTGCGACGCTGCATCGGTCTCGGCCGACGCAGAGGCTTCCACCGGGGGCGTGGCGTTTGGCGTGGTGACCGTGGTGGTCGCCGTTGTGCTGCGGGTACGCTTTGGCTCGGTCGGTGGTGTGATGTAGGGACCAATACGCATGACAAATATGCTCACAAACCTATCTATATGGGTTATCGGAAATAAGTACGATGTCTTGAATCCGGGCCAAGGACTGCGACGGGTGCGCCGACGATCGGTTCAATGGAGTTGCGGGCCGTTTGTCGGTTGACGGTGCTCGTGAGTAGGCTTGTAACCGGTTGGGGCAGCGGACAGGACGGGCCGGACTTGACGCCTCCGGTACAATAAGGGGTCGATGTGTTCCCGCCCGCCATCGAGCGGGCGACCTGCCCGGAGTTCGCCATGCGCTTCACCCTGACCCGCCCCGACGACTGGCACCTGCACCTGCGCGACGGCGTGCATCTGGCCGCGGTGGCGGCCCACACCGCCCGCCAGTTCGGCCGCGCCATCATCATGCCCAACCTCAAGCCGCCGGTGACCACGGTGGCCGCCGCCCAGGCCTATCGCGAGCGCATCCTGGCCGCCCTGCCGGCCGGCAGCGACTTCGAGCCGCTGATGACGCTCTACCTGACCGACAACACCCCGCCGTCGGAAATCGAGGCCGCCAAGGCCAGCGGCTTCGTGCATGCGGTAAAGCTCTATCCGGCCGGCGCCACCACCAATTCCGACGCTGGCGTGACCGATCTGCTTGGCCGTTGTGCCGACACGTTGGCCACCATGGAACAGGTTGGCTTGCCGCTGCTGGTGCATGGCGAAGTGACCGACGGCAGCGTCGACGTGTTCGACCGCGAGAAGGTGTTCATCGACCAGGTGATGACGCCGCTGCTGCAACGCTATCCCCGGCTGAAGGTGGTGTTCGAACACATCACCACCAAGGACGCGGCGGAATTCGTCACGCTGGCGCCGGACAACGTCGGCGCCACCGTCACCGCGCATCACCTGCTGATGAATCGCAATGCGCTGTTCCAGGGCGGCATCCGCCCGCACCACTATTGCCTGCCGGTGCTCAAGCGCGAGGTGCATCGCGCTGCCCTGCTGGCGGCGGTGACCTCGGGCAGCCGCAAGTTCTTCCTCGGCACCGACAGCGCGCCGCACGCCCGCCATGCCAAGGAGGCTGCCTGCGGCTGCGCCGGTATGTACACTGCCTTGAGCGCGCTGGAACTGTACGCGCTGGCCTTTGAGGCGGCCGGTGCGCTGGACAAGCTTCAAGGCTTTGCCAGCGAACACGGCCCTGCCTTCTATGGCCTGCCGCGCAATACCGGCACGGTGACGCTGGAGAAGTCCGAGTGGCGCGTGCCCGACAGCCTGCCCTATGGCGACGACACCCTGGTGCCCCTGTTCGCCGGGGAAACCCTGGCCTGGCGACAGGTGGACTGACGCGCCGGGAGCTGCACGCGTCGCCTTCGGTCATAGAGGGGTAGCCGGTCGCCCTGGACTGGCCCCACCGGAGAGGGATGCGTGGACGAGCTGTTTGCCGGACTGAGGGCGCTGGCGGATTCGGCCTTCCCCAAAACCTGCCGTAACTGTGGCCGTGTCTATCGCACGGCGGACGAGTTCCTGGAGGAAACCCAGGGGCTCGCCCGGGGCAGTGGCCTGAAAAGCGGACTCACCGAAGAAGACCAGACGGTGGTCATGCTGTTTCGCAACTGCAGCTGCGGCAGCACCCTGATGGACCAGTTCGAGAACCGGCGGGATGACAGCCCCGCCGGCGTGCATCGTCGGCAAGCCTTTGGCAAGATCCTCGACCTGCTGCGCCAGCGCGGCCTGGAGGCATCTGACGCGCGCCGCGAGCTGCTCAAGGTGGTACGGGGCGAAACCAGCGACTTGCTGACCCAACTCGGGGTGCGCTTCAGCCGCAGCGGCTGACCCTGTGCGCCGGCCGGAACGGGTCGTGGCCGCCGTGATACAATCCGCGCCGGAAGCTCGCCAGACAGCCGCTGCCGGTCGCAAGACCGGGGGAGGAAAGTCCGGGCTCCATAGGGCAGGATGCCGGCTAACGGCCGGGCGCCGCGAGGCGACGGAAAGTGCAACAGAGAGCTGAACCGCCGATGGCGTCCAGACAGGGATCTCGATCCCTCGGGACAGCCCGACGTCAGTCGGGTGACGCCGTGCGTGCAAGCGCACGGGGCACAGGCAAGGGTGAAAAGGTGCGGTAAGAGCGCACCGCGGACGTGGCGACACGGACGGCAGGGTAAACCCCATCCGGAGCAAGACCAAATAGGCAGGCGTTGAGGCGGCCCGTTGAGCCTGCGGGTAGGTTGCTGGAGCGCCGTGGCAACGCGGCGCCTAGAGGAATGGCTGTCGGCGCAATGTTCCGCAAGGAGCGGCGCGTTACAGAACCCGGCTTACCGGCGAACTTCCCTCGATTTCGCCAAAGCGTCCTTCCCCGCATGGGAAGGGCGGAGAAACTGCAATTCAGCACTTCCTGCGACGATGCGTCTCACGAGGACGCCGGCGTCGCGAAGTAGAAAGACCCCACGCATGACTCCCACGCATACCCTGGCCCTGGTCGGGCTGGGCAAGATGGGCGCCAACATGGCGCGCCGACTCGTTCGTGCCGGCCTTACCGTGCATGGTTTCGACACCAACCGCGAAGCGGCCCGCCAACTGGCTGCCGAACACGAGCGGCTGACCGCCCACGACTCGCTGCAGGATCTGGTCGATGCGCTGCCGTCGCCCCGTGTCGTCTGGCTGATGCTGCCGCACGGCGAGATTACCGACAGCACGTTGAGCCGCCTGACTGAGATGCTAGCCCCCGGCGACCTGATCGTCGACGGCGCCAACGGCTTCTACAAGGATGCGGTGGCCCGTGAGCAGACGCTGAAGGCGCACGACCTGCTGTTCGCCGACGTCGGCGTGTCCAGTGGCGTGTGGGGGTTGGAAAACGGCTACACCCTGATGGTGGGTGCGCAAGCGCCGGCGCTGGCCCGCCTGCGGCCGGTGATCGAGGCGCTGGCCCCGGCGCCGGATCGCGGCTGGCTGCATTGCGGCCCGGTGGGCAGCGGCCACTATGTGAAGATGGTCCACAACGGCATCGAGTACGGCATGATGCAGGCTTTCGCCGAAGGCTTTGCACTGATGGAGGCCAAGCGGGAATTCGACCTCGACCTGTCTGGCATCGCCGAAGTCTGGCGCCACGGGTCGGTGATCCGTTCCTGGCTGCTCGACCTGACCGCAGCCAGCCTGTCCCGCGACAGCCAGATGGTCGACATCGCGCCGGTGGTGGCGGATTCCGGCGAAGGCCGCTGGACGGTGCAAGAGGCGATCGAGCTCGGCGTACCGGCCCCGGTGATCGGCGGCGCACTGTTCGCGCGCTTCTCCAGCCAGGGCAAGGCGGATTTCGGCAGCAAGCTGTTGGCGATGATGCGGCGTGCTTTCGGCGGTCACGCGGTGCGAAACCAGACTACCGTGCACAAGGCAGAAGCTGGCGCCTGATTCGCCTGCTGTCTGAAATAGAGAAGCCCGGTCCATGACCGGGCTTTTCCATTTCAAGCCAACGTTCTTTCCCGGGGTATGCCAATTGCGTCAATTTTGGCACACTGTCGGCGGCCCCGGGTCAACGTTCCGGGGATTCCTGCCGAATGATCGGCATACCAAGAAAACAGGGAGAACCAGCGTGACCGTTACCTATCAGAAACCGTCCGGTGCCTTTGTCGCCGCGTCCTGGGTGTCCTTGCTGGCGGGGGCTGTTGCTTATCTGGTCGGCCTGTGGAATGCCGGCATGCAACTCAACGAGAAGGGCTACTACTTCACGGTGCTGATGTTTGGCCTATTCTCGGCGGTGTCGCTGCAGAAAAGCGTGCGTGACCGTGCCGAAGGCATTCCGGTGACCGGCATCTACTTCGGCATCTGCTGGTTCTCCATCATCCTGGCCATCGGCCTGCTAGCGATTGGCCTGTGGAACGCCACCCTGCTGCCGAGCGAGAAGGGCTTCTACGGCATGGCCTTCCTGCTGAGCCTGTTCGGTGCGATTGCCGTGCAGAAGAACACCCGCGACAGCGCGCGGGCAGAGGGGCATGGCGAGGAACTCACGCGGCCCCTGGGCAGCTGATCGACCTACCTAGTCCGGGTTGCCTCGCGGCTACCGCCGGTAACCCGCCGCTACAGCGCCGCCTGGCGCTGTGGCGCCACATAGGCCTTGCGCGCCTCGCGCACTGCGCCGTGATTTTGTTCCGCCCACACCAGCAGCCCCCTGATCGGCTGCAGGAATGACCGGCCCAGCTCGGTCAACGCGTAGTCCACCCGCGGCGGTATGGTCGGATACACCGTCCGCGACACCAGTCCGTCCTGCTCCAGCCTCCGCAGCGTCTGCGCCAGCATGCGCTGCGAAATGTCCGGAATACGCTGCTTCAGCACCGTGAAGCGCAGCGTTCCACCCTCCTCCAGCGTCAGCATGACCAGCATGCTCCAGCGGTCGCCCATGCGGTCCAGCACGTCGCGGATCGGGCAGCGCTCGGCAAACTCGGCAGTGGATTTGTGCAGGCTCATGGCGGGTTCCTTGGTTACTCCGGTGTTACCTGGTGATCTTCGGCGCATGTCTTGTGGGCGCCAGACGCGCTGCGTCACCATGTGTCGAGACAAGGCCAATTTGGTACTTGGTTACATTTTAATACTAAATCTCCAAGAGGTTCACCATGTCCGACCGCCTACTCGTCACCGGCGCATCCGGCCACCTGGGCCAACGCGTGCTGGCGCATTTGCTGGATACGCTCCAGGTTCCCGCCAGCCGTCTGATCGTGACCACCCGCAACCCCGACCGTCTGGCCGCCTTGGCCGAGCGTGGCGTCACCGTCCGCGCCGCCGACTTCGACGATGCCGTGTCGCTGGCCGCGGCATTCCAGGGAGCGTCCCGTTTGCTGCTGATCAGCACGGACGCGGTAGATTCTCCCGGTCGCCGGCTGACGCAACATCGGCAGGCGGTCGCGGCAGCAGTGAAGGCCGGCGTGCAGCATGTGATCTACACCTCCATGCCCCGGCCCGAGCAATCGCCGCTGTTGCTCGCCCCTGACCACGCCGGCACGGAGCAAGCGCTGACGGAAAGCACGCTGCCGGGCTGGACCGTGCTGCGCAACCACTGGTATTTCGAGAACCTGTTCTTCACCCTCCCGTCCGTGCTGGCTTCCGGCCACTGGTACAGCGCCGCGGGCGAGGGCCGGCTGGCCAACATCGCCCGCGACGACCTGGCCCGTGCCGCAGCCGTTGCGCTGTCGAGCGACCAGACCGGCAAGCAGGTCTACACCCTGAGCGGGCCAGAGGCGCTGACCACGTCGCAGATCGCCGAGCTGGTCGGCCAGGCGATCGGCAAATCCATCCAGGTGGTGCCGGTACCGGTCGAAGGGCTGGTGCAGGGGATGGTCGGCGCAGGGCTGCCGCAAGGGCTGGCCGAAGTGTTTGCGTCCTTCGACACTAACACCGCAGCCGGTCGCGTTGCCGAGGTGACGGACGACTACCGCAGGCTGACCGGGCTGGCACCGCAATCCTTTGCGGATTGGCTGGTGACGAACCGCGCAGCACTCACCGCGCTGTAATCGGGAAGGGGGCTGATCAGGTCTCGCTATCCGGCCAGGTGGTCGAGACGAGCTGGGGCAGCAGCGCCCCGGCCGCGCCGAGCAGGTTGAACTGTGCAACCCGGTCCAAGGGCGTCGGTTGCGGGTTCACCTGAACCACGGTCGCGCCCCGCGATGCGGCCGTGCGGGGCAGTTCCGCTGCCGGATACACCAGCAATGAGGTTCCGACGCTGAACAGCAGGTCGCACGCTGCCACTGCCGCCTCGGCCGCTTTCCAGGCTGAGGCGGGCAGCGATTCCCCAAACCACACCACACCGGGCCTCACCTTCCCACCGCAATGCGTGCAACGCGGCGGGGGAAGTCTTCTGCCATCCACAGGCTCCTCGGGCGGTTCCGGCGGAAAGGTATAGGGATGTTCGCAGGCAAAGCAGCGCGGCTGGTGCAGGCTGCCGTGCAGATGGATGACATCGGTGCTGCCGGCCCGCTCGTGTAGATCATCAACGTTCTGGGTGATCAGCGTCAGTTGCGGCGTGTGGTGGGCCAGTGCGGCGATGGCCCGGTGCGCCGGATTGGGCAGGGCCTGCGCCACCTTCATCCGCCGCCATTCGTACCAGCCCCATACCAGCTCCGGATCGCGACGGAATGCATCCGGCGTGGCCAGGTCTTCTGCCTGGAAGCGTGTCCACAGCCCGGTCATTGCATCGCGGAAGGTCGGGATGCCGCTTTCTGCCGAGACGCCAGCGCCGGTGAACACGACCACTCGCCGTGCCTGGCGCAAGCGGGAAACCAGTTCGCCGGGGATGACATTCCGCATTGAATCGGGCGTTGGATCGGGCGTTGGATCGGGCATCGGAACCGCCTTTCGCGGCGAGAGGCATCGACCGGTATGTACCCCGAACGCGGGAGACGGGCAACAAAAAACCCGCCGAGCGATGCGCTGAGCGGGTTTTGTGATGGCCGAAGTTTGGTGCCCAGGGACGGACTCGAACCGTCACGCCTTGCGGCGGGGGATTTTGAGTCCCCTGTGTCTACCGATTTCACCACCTGGGCGGATGGTCGCGGCAAGGGGCGCATTATCCACGAGTTGCCGGGGTTCGGGCAAGTCGAGACCGGGAAGTCGCGTCAACCGACCCTAGAGCGTGTGGCTGCGGTCGCCGAAGCCGAAACCGGTCAGCGGCATGTCCAGGTCGCGGGTCAGGCCGATCACCTTGAACAATTCGCCCATCTCCGCCGGGCTGGTCAGCCGTTGCACCTGATTCGCCAGTGGCAGGTAGCGGGTCAGATCGTCGGGGTTTTCCTCCGAGAGCAGGGCGGGCAGGCCGGCGCCCATCAGGAACATCGCCTGACTGGTATAGCCGGCCAGCGATAACCCCGCCTCCAGGCCGGCATCGGCCACCGCGGTGAAATCCACGTGGCTGGTGATGTCCTGCAGGCCGGGCAGGTAGAGCGGATCGGGGTGGGCACGGTGCCGGTAATGGCACATCAGCGTGCCGCCGCTGCGTTGCGGGTGATAGAACTCCGCACGTGGGAAGCCATAATCGATCATCAGGATCAGCCCGCGGGTCAGATGCTGGCCCAGCGTGCGGGTAAAGGCGGCGGCCGATAGGCCGACTTCGCTGCGATAGACGCCCGTGGCTGGAACCGGCAAGGTCGTCGCCACCTCGCGCAGCGGTCCGGCGGGTAACGGTCGGGTGGACAGCGCCAACTGGCCATCCGTCCACTCCACGCCGACTTCATGCGGCTCGCCGTCGCGCCACTCCACCAGGTTGACGGGGATGGCATCCAGTACCTCGTTGCCCAGCATCACGCCGGTGAACTCGGTCGGTAAGGTATCCAGCCACGCCAGCCGGGGCAGCAGTTCCGGCGCTTCCTGTTCGAAGCGGGCACGCTGGCGTTCCCGCAGGTCGGCGCTGACTTCCAGTAAATAATAGTGATCGGGCAGGGCGTCCAGCGCCGCCAGCTCTCGCAGCAGGTCCAGCGCGAGCTTGCCGGAACCGGGGCCGAACTCCAGCACATCACCACCGCCTGCAGGGTGGCCCAGTGCGGACAGCGTCTCATGCACCTGCCGGGCTAGCGTACGGCCGAACAGGGCAGACAGCTCCGGCGCGGTGGTGAAGTCGCCGTCCGGCCCGAGCTTGATGGTGCCATTGCTGTAATAGCCCAGCCCCGGCGCATACAGCGCGAGTGACTGATAGCGGTCGAACGGCAGCCAGCCGCCCGCTGCGTCGATGTCGGCCCGGATCGCCTCCAACAGGCGTGCGGACAGCGCGGCGGCATCGGGAGACGGGGCGGGCAGGGTATCGGTGGAGGCAGGAACTTGCATGATAAACGCGCGGGACGGCAAAGCCCCCAGTTTACCACCCGGCTGCCAATCGACCTCGGCCCCTGTCACCTCACTCGCCGGTGGACAGTCCGCTCTACCGCCGGCGGGCGGGAACTGGAGGGTGGGAAAGTCTCAGGGGGCTGCAGATGGGTTGCCGTCGGTCAAACCAGCAAAGCGTGCTTTGCGCCCTTCCTCTGGCATGTTTCCCTCCTGTGTCGGGAGCCTGCGGGCTAAAATAGCCCTCTTTGGTCATCCTGTTCGTGTCCGCATGACTGTCGATACCGCTTCCCCCGTTGCCTTGGTGACCGGCGCAGCCCGCCGCGTCGGGGCTGAGATTGCCCGTACCCTGCACCGCCGGGGCCTGTCGATTGCGCTGCACTACCGTCAATCCATGAGCGAGGCGCAGGCCGTCGCCGACGATCTCAATGCCGCGCGACCGGGCTCCTGCGCGTTGTTCCAGGCCGACCTGGTGCAGACGGAGCGCCTTGCGCCGATGGTCGACGCCGTGGTCGCCCACTTCGGCCGCCTGGATTACCTGGTCAACAACGCATCCTCCTTCTACGCGACCCCACTGGGGACGATCGACGAAACCGCCTGGACCGAACTGGTCGGCTCCAACCTGAAAGCCCCGCTGTTCCTCGCCCAGGCCGCCGCGCCGCACATCAAGGCAGCCGGCGGGGCCATCGTGAACATCGCCGACATCCACGCCGAACGGCCGATGCGCAATCACCTGGTCTATTCGCTGGCCAAGGCAGGTCTTGTGGCGCTGACCCGCGGATTGGCGGGCGAGCTGGCGCCGACGGTGCGCGTCAACGCGGTGGCGCCCGGCGTCAACCTATGGCCAGAGGCGCATCCCGGCTTCGATGCCCAGACACGGGCAGAGATCCTCGATCACACGTTCCTGAAACGCTCCGGCACGCCGACCGACCTGGCCGGCGCGGTCGCTTTCCTGCTGCTCGACGCCCCCTATGTGACCGGTCAGGTCCTCAACGTGGATGGCGGGCGTAGCCTCTACCTCTGAAAGAACCCATCGTGCGAAAACTCTTCATCCACAACCTCCGCCTGCAGGCGTCGATCGGCTTCTACCGCCACGAGAAGGAGCGCCGCCAGACCGTGCACGTCAATGTGGAGGTCGAGCTGGATGACCGCCGGCTGCCCGACGATGACGTCAGCCACACCCTCGACTACGACTTCCTGCGCGACGGCGTGGTGGCGCTGGTGAAGAGCCGCCACTTCAACCTGCAGGAATCGCTGGCCCAAGGCATTCTCGACCTGTGCTTCTCGCGCCCCGAAGTGCTGTCGGCCCGCATTTCCACCGCCAAGTCCGAGGCCTATCCGGACGTCGACGTGGTCGGCGTGGAAATGCAGCTCACCCGTGACGAATGGACGGCACGCGGCTGATGGGCATGTTCCGTTCGCGCCGGCTCACCGGCCATGCCGAGCCCGTGGTGATCGACATCAGCGAGCGACAGGGCGTGCGCTACCTGCACCTGGGGTCCGAAACGGTACAGAGCGCCATGCGCCTGGCCAACCCCTTCGAGCTAGTGCTGCCTTACACCCACTGCATGATGGCCTTCCTGCTGTTCAAGCCGGCACCAGCCCGGGTGACCGTGCTGGGACTCGGTGGCGCTTCCTTACCGAAGTTCATGTACAAGCACCTACCGCAGACAGTGGTGGAAAGCGTGGAGCTACATCCCGAGGTGGTGGCCGCTGCGCATAGCATGTTCGCCATGCCGGACGACGAGGCGCGCCTGCCGGTCCACATCGGTGACGGGGGCGCTTTCATCGCCGGCCAGCAAGCGCATAGCGACGTGGTGATGGTCGATGGCTTCGGCAGCCACAAGCTGGCCGACAATCTGTGCAGCGATGCTTTCTATCGCAACGCGCGGACCTTCCTGACGTCGGACGGCATGCTGGTAGCCAATCTGTGGCGCAGCTCCCCGCAGTTCAACATGCTGGTCGAGCGCATCGGCCAGGTGTTCGAGCAACGGGTACTGCTGCTGCCGGACTTCAAGCATGGCAACACCATCGTGTTCGCCTTCCAGCGTAGCCAGGACGACCCGTCGCTCGATGTCTTGCGCGCCCGCGCCGAGGCGCTGGAGGGCTCCACCGGCCTGCCCTTCATCGAACTGACGGAACGCCTGCGCCAGGAAAACCTGCATTCGGCGACGTCGCTGACGATTTGAGCCTCTCGGCCACCGTTCTGCTGCCGCCCGGGTCGTCCTGATTCGTCCCGCATCATGTTCGCCCGGCCGTGCCTGCAGGCCGCCCACCCGGCGGCCTCGCTGGTTTTCGCCCCTGAAATGTGAAAAAATCACGTCAGTTCAATAGTTTCATGGTGATGACCATGCTCGATCGCGACGGTTATCGCCCCAACGTAGGCATCATCCTCTGCAATCAACGTAATCAGGTCTTCTGGGGGAAGCGCATCCGCGAACACTCCTGGCAGTTCCCGCAAGGCGGCATCAAGCATGGGGAATCCCCCGAGCAGGCGATGTTCCGCGAACTGGAAGAAGAAGTCGGCCTGAAAGCGCAGCATGTGCAGATTCTCGGCCGTACCCGCGACTGGCTCCGTTACGACGTGCCGGTGCAATGGGTTCGCCGCGAATGGCGTGGCACCTACAAGGGGCAAAAGCAGATCTGGTTTCTGCTACGCCTGGTCGGTCGCGACTGCGACGTCTGTCTGCGTGCCAGCGACCATCCGGAGTTCGACGCCTGGCGCTGGAGTGACTACTGGGAGCCGCTGGACCAAGTCATCGAGTTCAAGCGCGGGGTATACGAAAAGGCGCTGAACGAACTGGCCCGTTTCCTGTCCCTTGCTCATCGGCGTGCCGAATGCAAATAATGCTATCGGTGTGTTGAAGCATTATCATTCCGCTGTGCAAGTCCTTTCGAAGAAAGGACGGAGAAACAGAAAACAAGCGCGGTTGACGTGTCGAATTGACGGGCTTCGCCCGCGATTCGATGGAAAAACCGGTTTTCGAAAGGTGTCTTTACTTTCGAAAACATGATGTAACTTGCGGCGCCCACCATACGGGCGCCGCAATCGCCTTCTTTATCGCGGCGCCGCGCGCCGCGATCCATTCACGACACTAGGAGAATTTCCATGACGACGCTGGTTGGCAAGAAAGCGCCCGATTTCACCGTTCCGGCCGTGCTGGGCAATGGCGAAATCGTCGAATCCTTCAACTTCGCCAAGGCGACCGCCGGCAAGTACTCGCTGGTGTTCTTCTACCCGCTGGACTTCACCTTTGTTTGCCCGTCCGAGCTGATCGCCCTGGATCACCGCATGGACAAGTTCAAGGAGCTGGGCGTGGAAGTGATCGGCGTGTCGGTCGACTCCCACTTCACCCACAACGCCTGGCGTAACACCCCGATCAACCAGGGCGGCATCGGCCCGGTCAAGTACACCCTGGCTGCCGACATCACCCACGGCATCGCCCAGGCCTACGGCGTGGAAGCCGACGGCGGCGTGGCCTTCCGAGGCGCCTTCCTGATCGGCAAGGACGGCACCGTGCGCGTGTCCATCGTCAACGACCTGCCGATCGGCCGCAACATCGACGAGCTGGTCCGCCTGGTCGAAGCCATCCAGTTCACCGACGAGCACGGCGAAGTGTGCCCGGCTGGCTGGCAAAAGGGTAAGGCCGGCATGAAGGCCGACCCGAAGGGTGTGGCCGAGTACCTGGCTTCCCACGCGACCGAACTGTAAGCTCTCGGGCCTGCGGTTCCCGCAACGGCACGCTTCGGCGTGCCGTTGTCGCTTTGCGCGAATACCCATCGGTCGTTCTGATGGCACCTGTGGGAGCGACTTCTGTCGCGAATCTCTGTGGAGACTCCCTTCGCGACTGAAGTCGCTCCCGCAGATCCACAGCGCTACGCTTTCCTGGACATCGATGCTGTCGGATTTCTCCCTGCTCGCCGGTTTGGGTGCGAGTGCTTTCCTCTCCGCGACTCTGCTGCCGGGCAATTCCGAACTTGCGTTCGGTGCGCTGCTAGCCCTGCGGCCCGCCTTGTGGCTGCCGGCATTGATCATCGCCGCCCTCGCCAACACGGCAGGCGGACTCACCTCCTTCTGGCTCGGCCGACTGGCAAGGAAACCGGCTGAAGCACGCTGGCTACCCCGGCTGGAACGGTATGGCGCACCGCTGCTGCTGCTGTCCTGGGTGCCGCTGATCGGCGACGCACTATGCGTGGCAGCGGGCTGGCTGCGGCTTCCACTCTTGCCGGTCGCCCTGTGGATGCTGGTGGGTAAAGCCACGCGTTATGCCGCAATCGCCCTTTTTACCATGTGGTTTATACCCGGCCGTTAGCATAAAAAACCTAAATCCTTAGATTTCCAATTTCTAATCCATGCGTGGTTCAGGCAGGTTGGATTGGGTAGAATGGCAGACTGTCCGCGAATTTTTGCATTGCATCAAACGACGTCCGATGCGCAAAAAGCGACGCAAACGGTTTCAACCCGATCGGCTCCCGCCCCCCGACCATGCAGATGACCCCGCCCGCCCCTCAGATCTCGGCGCACCGCTTGCGCGAGATTCCGTATAACTACACCTCGTTCGCCGACCGCGAAATCGTGATCCGCCTGCTGGGCGAATCCAACTGGCAGCTGTTGGAAGCGCTGCGCGGCGAACGCAAGACGGGCCGCTCCGCCCGTATGCTGTTCGAGGTGCTGGGCGATATCTGGGTGGTGGAGCGCAACCCCTACCTGCAGGACGACCTGCTCGACAACCCGAAGCGCCGCAAGCTGCTGATCGACGCACTGCACCACCGGCTCAACGAGATCGAAAAGCGCAAGCGCGAAGGCGCTGGCGAGGAAAGCCTCGGCAAGGTCGACGGTTTGTTGGTGGCTGCCCGCGAAGCCGTACAACGCTTTGCGAACGACTTCGAGGAATCCGCGGAACTGCGCCGCAAGATCCTGCGCCGGCTGACCGCCATCACCCGCAAGGACAATATCTGCTTCGACGGCCTGGCCCGCGTGTCGCACGTGACCGACGCCACCGACTGGCGGGTTGAATACCCCTTCGTGGTGGTCAGCCCGGACACCGAGGACGAAGTCGCACCGCTGGTCCGCGCGCTGATCGAACTCGGCCTGACCATCATCCCGCGCGGCGGCGGCACCGGTTACACCGGCGGCGCCGTGCCACTGACCCGCATGAGCGCGGTGGTCAATACCGAAAAACTGGACACCCTGGGTCTGGTCGAGCCGCTGGTGCTGCCCGGTCTGGCCGAACCGACCGCCACCATTCGCGCCGGCGCTGGCGTAGTCACCCGCCGTGTGGCGGACGCCGCTGATGCCGCGGGCCTGGTGTTCGCCGTCGACCCGACCTCGATCGACGCCTCCTGTATCGGCGGTAACGTCGCGATGAACGCCGGCGGTAAGAAGGCCGTGCTGTGGGGCACCGCGCTCGACAACCTCGCCTGGTGGCGCATGGTCGATGCCAACGGTCGCTGGATGGAGATCGAGCGGCTGGACCACAACCGCGGCAAGATCCACGACATCGAGGTGGCGCGTTTCCGCATTCGCCATTTCGGTGACGACGACAAGACCGTGGTCAGCGAAGAAACGCTGGAAATCCCCGGTCGCCAGTTCCGCAAGGTCGGCCTCGGCAAGGACGTGACCGACAAGTTCCTGGCCGGTCTGCCGGGCGTGCAGAAGGAAGGTTGCGACGGCCTGATCACCGCCGCCCGCTTCATCCTGCACCGCATGCCGAAGCAGATCCGCACGGTCTGCCTGGAGTTCTTCGGCGAGGTGAGCCGCGCCACACCGGCCATCGTGGAGATCAAGGATTACCTCGATGCTCACCCGGCCGTGCAACTGGCCGGCCTGGAGCACCTCGACTGGCGCTATGTGCGTGCCGTCGGCTACGCCACCAAGGCAAAGAGCCGTGGTCGGCCCAAGATGGTGCTGATCGCCGATATCGTGTCGGACGACGAGAACGCGGTGGGCGAAGCCGCCAGTCATGTGGTGAAGCTGGCCAACGCCCGGGCGGGCGAAGGTTTCATTGCCGCTTCGCCGGAAGCGCGCAAGCTGTTCTGGCTGGACCGTGCCCGTACTGCTGCCATCGCCAAACACACCAACGCCTTCAAGATCAACGAAGACGTGGTGATCCCGCTGCCGCGGCTGGGCGACTACTCGGACGGAATCGAGCGCATCAACATCGAGCTGTCCGTCGGCAACAAGATCGAATTGCTCGACAAGCTGGCCGCCTTCTTCGACCGGGGCGACCTGCCGGTGGAAGACGGCGAGGAAATCGTCAGCCACGACGAACTGATCGGCGATCGCAGCGAATCGGCCAAGGCCATCGTGACCGCTGCCCGCGCGCGTTGGCAGTGGCTGCTGGATAACCTGGATTCGGCGTTCGAGCTGTATCAGGTCACCTTCCCCGAGGCCACGCTGGAACGCCAACTGCATGAAGGCGAAGCGCCGCAGAGCGTGTTCCACGGCCTGCGCGATTTCGTGCTGCGGGTGAGCTGGAAGCGCGAAGTGCTGGCGCAGCTGGAAGCGCTGTTCGCCGGCCGTTCCGACGGGCCGATCATGGATGCCGTACGCCGTATCCATGGCCAGGTGCTGCGTGGCCGCGTGTTCGTGGCGCTGCACATGCACGCCGGCGACGGC
>CBIHQA010000035.1:0-14991 GCA_966211475.1 uncultured Neisseriales bacterium | reverse complement strand
CGGGAGCTACGGCGAGACCCATTGCGCGCCGTTCTGAACGCCCGCCATCCGCTGGCCGGGGCCGCAAGTCTCAGCCTGGCCGACCTGCGTAACGAAGGATTCGTCATGTACCCGCAGGATGCGGGTTCCGGCCTCAACCCATTGATCCGGCGCCTGTGCCGGTCCGCTGGCTTCGAGCCGAAGGTGGTGCAAGAGGCACGCGAAGCAACCACCCAGATCGGGCTGGTCGCCGCCGGAGTCGGCATGGCAGTCCTGCCGTCACCACTGGAGTGTGTCCGAATGGAGGGGGTACGTTATGTCCCGCTGATGGATGATGGCGCACACCTGTCGCTGGGCGTGGCGATACGTAGCGGCCCGGCACCGGCGCTGGTGGAGGGCTTCCTGGCAGAACTGGCGAAATGGTCGGAATAGGGAAGGGCGTCACGAGGGGCGGTCTATAAAGAGTTCGCCTTGTAACGCCCAGACCAAGCAGGGGAAATCCGACCAATCTCCCCTTGATTCTTAGCGCAGCAGTTTCAGCACCGCTTCTGCGGTTGCTTCCGATGACGCCGGGTTCTGCCCGGTCACCAGATGCCCGTCGACCAGCGCGAAGCTGCCCCAGTCCGGCCCTTTATGGTAGTCGCCGCCCTGGCGCTTGAGTTCATCCTCCAGCAGGAAGGGCACAATATCCGTCAGCCCGGCCGCTGCTTCCTCAGTGTTGGAAAAACCGGTCACCCGCTTGCCCGATACCAGCGGCACACCACCCGTGGTGCGTGGATGGCGCAGCACTGCCGGTCCATGGCAGACCGCCGCAACCGGTTTGCCGGCTGCATGCATCGCTTCGATCAGCGCGATCGAATGCTTGTCCTCAGCCAGATCCCACATCGGCCCGTGGCCGCCCGGGTAGAACACCGCATCGAAATCCGCAGGGTTCACGTCGCTCAACGTCTTGGTATGGGCCAGCAGCGCCTGGCTGCCCTGGTCTTCCTTGAAACGCCGCGTGGCGTCGGTCTGCATACCTGGATCATCGCTCTTCGGGTCGATCGGCGGCTGGCCGCCCTTGGGCGATGCAAGCGTGATCTCCGCGCCGGCATCCTTGAAGACGTAGTAGGGTGCGGCAAACTCTTCCAGCCAGAAGCCGGTCTTGTGCCCCGTATTGCCAAGCTGATCGTGCGAGGTCAGAACCATCAGGATCTTCATATTGTGTTCTCTCCAGGGTTGAAGGGGGAATCAGGGGTTGCCGACGCGGACAACCAGCTTGCCGAAGTTCTTGCCCTCCAGCAGGCCGATCAATGCCTGGGGCGCGTTCTCCAGGCCGTCCACGATGTCTTCGCGGAACTTCACCAGTCCTTCGCCCAGCCAGGCGCTCATGTCGCGGGCGAATTCGCCGTAGCGGTGGCCGTAGTCGTCAAAGATGATGAACCCCTGCATGCGGATGCGCTTCTTCAGCAGCGTGCCCATCAACAACGGTAGACGGTCCGGCCCGTCTGGCAGCGCAGTATCGTTGTATTGGGCGATCAGGCCGCAGACCGGCACACGGGCACGGGCGTTCAGCAGCGGCAGCACCGCATCGAATACCTTGCCACCCACGTTTTCATAATAAACATCGATGCCGTTCGGACATGCGGCGGCCAGCCGTTCCGGCAGGTCACCGCCCTGGTGATCGATGCAGGCATCGAAGCCGAGTTCCTCCACCACGTAACGGCACTTGTCCGCGCCACCCGCGATGCCGACCACGCGGCAATCCTTCAGTTTGGCAATCTGACCGACCACGCTGCCCACCGCACCGCTGGCGGCAGCCACCACCACCGTCTCGCCCGGTTTCGGCTGACCGATATCCAGCAGGCCCATGTAAGCAGTAAAACCCGGCATGCCCATGACGCCCAGCGCCAGCGACGGATGCGGTACCTGGTCACCCAGCCGGGTTAGCCCCTTGCCGTCGGACAGCGCGTAGTCCTGCCACCCGGTATAGGCCAACACCCAATCCCCCGCCGCGAACCCGGGATGGCGCGATGTCTCCACCCGGCAAACGGTACCGCCTACCATCACATCGCCAATGGCGACCGGTGGGGCATAGGACGGTGCATCGCTCATTCGGCCGCGCATGTACGGATCCAGTGACAGGTAGACGGTACGTAGCAGCACTTCGCCGTCGGCAGGCTGGGGCACCTGCGTTTCTTCCAGGCGGAAATTGTCGGGAACCGGTGCGCCCGTGGGCCGGGAGGCCAGAACGATACGGCGATTGTGTGTTGCAGTCTGGGACATGGTGACTCCAGGTGAAGGACGACGCAGTCAAATTATTGGTCTATTAGACCGGTCGTCTATTTTTTGGTGAGTCCGTAAGGGACAGGTAGGTATAGAGATTCGTTCCTGTGCTCGGGGTTGCTGCTTAGACGGGATCGACACCCAGCATCTGGCGGGTCGCCGACATGGCTCCCTCCAGTGCGGAAGCGTCGCGACGCAACTTGGTCAACAGGCTGGCGCCCAGCCACAGCTGGTACAGGGTTTGAGCCAACCGCTGCGGTGATTCGCCTGCAGGAAGGGAGCCATCCGCACGGCCATTCTCGATGGCATCCGCCAGCCGGCCGATCACCTGATCGGTACCTCGGCGCAGGACCGTACGCATTTCGTCCGAGAGGTCCGCCACTTCAGCACTGAGCTTCACCACCAGGCACTTTTCGGCCGAACAGGCACCAGTCTGCATCTCCAGCCAACCGGAGAAATAGCGCAGCAGCTTGTCGCGGGCCGGACCGGGTTCACCAAGCAAGGCGTCGAGCCGCTGCAGGTATTGGGTCACATAATGTTCGAGCAGCGCGGCGCCATAACCCTCTTTGGAATCGAAATAGTGATAGAACGATCCCTTGGGAATCCTGGCGCTCGCCAGGATCTCGCTCAGACCCACGCCGGCAAAGCCCTTGCTGGCAATGATCTGCTGGCCGGCATCGAGAATGTGGCGGCGGGTGTCGTCGTAGCTTGCTCTCATGGGGAGGAGTCTAAATATTATTAGACCGGTCGTCTAGTTTGTGGGTGTTGTGACCGTGAGTGGTAAGGCGTTGCTGCCAACGTGATGACCTTCTTCCGCATGCATCTAAGCGCAAATGGCTTCCATATCAGCGGTCTCGAAGGCCCGCCTTTGTCATGTCCGTCAATCTCTGTTAAAATCTCGCCGTTTAGCGGATTAGAAATCTTCGATGGGCCTCGGCCCATTTTTCGTTTGTGGAATGCGTTATGGATGTTCGTGCGCTGATCGAGAAGACATTGACCGGCATGGGTTATGAGCTGGTCGACCTCGTAAGCATGCCCCGCGGCGGCTTGCAGCTCTTCATCGACAAGATTGATTGGCAGAACGGTGGTGGTGTCGCCATCGATGACTGCGTTCGCGTCAGCAACCAGCTTACGCGCCTGTTCGAAGTCGAAAACGTCGACTTCGACCGTCTGGAGGTTTCTTCGCCCGGTCTCGACCGGCTACTGAAGAATCCGGCCGACTTCGTGCGCTTTGCTGGTCAGCGGGTCAAGGTCAAGCTGCGTATCCCGCTCGAGAACCGCCGCAAGGTGAACGGGGTGCTGATGGGGCTGGCAGATGATGTGCTCACCGTCGAGGACGACGGTCACGTCTGGCAACTGCCGATGCGGGATGTCGAACAGGTCCGGCTCGAGCCGGTCATCAAGTTCTGACACCGTCCACAAGCTATCCAAGCGTACGAGATAAGCAGGAATCGCCGGGAGGCAGGCAATTATGAGTCGTGAAATTCTGTTGCTGGTGGATGCACTGGCGCGGGAAAAGAACGTCGGCAAGGAAGTTGTGTTTGGCGCGCTGGAATACGCGCTGGCTTCCGCCACCAAGAAGCGTTACACGGACGACGTGGATATTCGCGTCGAGATCGATCGTGAGACCGGCGAGTACCGCAGCTATCGCCGCTGGCAAATCGTCGACCGCGAAACCTTCGAAGTGCCGTCCCGGGAGATGATGCCCCACGAAGTCGAAGAGGAATACCCGGACCTGCAGGTCGAGCTGGGCGACTTCGTCGAAGAAGAACTGGAGCCGATCGAATTCGGCCGTATCGGTGCGCAGACCGCCAAGCAGGTAATCCTGCAACGCATCCGCGACGCCGAGCGCGAGCAACTGCTGGAAGACTTCCTGAGCCGCCGCGAACACCTGGTGTCCGGCGTGATCAAGCGCATGGACCGCCTGGGCGCCATCATCGAAGCCGGCAAGCTGGAAGCCCTGCTGCCGCGCGACCAGATGATTCCGAAGGAAAACCTGCGTGTCGGTGACCGTGCGCGTTCCTTCCTGTCGCGCATCGAGCGTGCCGGCCGTGGCCCGCAGCTGTACCTGAGCCGTACCGCGCCGCAGTTTCTGGTCAAGTTGTTCGAGCTGGAAGTGCCGGAGATCGAAGAAGGCCTCATCGAGATCAAGGGCGCTGCCCGTGACCCCGGCGTGCGCGCCAAGATCGCGGTGAAGAGCAACGACCCGCGTATCGACCCGCAAGGTACCTGCATCGGCATGCGCGGCAGCCGCGTCACCGCGGTGACCAACGAGCTTGCCGGCGAGCGTGTCGACATCATCCTGTATTCGCCGGATCCCGCCCAGTTCGTGATCAACGCACTGGCCCCGGCTGAAATCAGCCGCATCACGGTGGATGAAGAATCCCACTCCATGGACGTGGTGGTCGCCGAGGATCAGCTCGCCGTTGCCATCGGCCGTGGCGGTCAGAACGTGCGCCTGGCGTCCGAGCTGACCGGCTGGGAAATCAACATCATGACGCTGGACCAGGCCGAGGAAAAGCACCAAGCCGAGTTCGCGCAGATCCGCCAGCTGTTCATGGATGCGTTGGAAGTCGACGAGGAAGTGGCCGATGTCCTGGTGGAGGAGGGTTTCTCCACGCTGGAAGAAGTTGCTTACGTGCCGCTGGCCGAAATGATGGAAATCGAAGCGCTCGATGAAGGTACCGTCAACGAACTTCGCAGCCGCGCCCGCAACGCGCTGCTGACCCGTGCCATCGCCAGCGAAGAGCAGGTCGAAGCCGGTGCAGTCGAGCTGATGTCGCTTGACGGCATCGACGGCGATGTCGCCCACAAGCTGATGGAACAAGGGGTCAAGACCCGCGACGACCTGGCAGAACTTGCCGTCGACGAACTGGTGGACATCACCGGGATTGACGAAGGTCGCGCCAAGGACCTGATCCTGAAGGCCCGTGAGCACTGGTTCAGCTAATAGCAGGTTGCGAAGCAAGCGTAAGCGGCAGGATCGAGTCGAGCGGCACGGTCGTGCACAAGGTACGACAGATTGCAGCCCTCATCGGGCCGCACAGTAGGAATAGATTCGCAACCTCCGCGCACAGGCCGGGGGGTACGAGGAGTAGGTATGGGAACGTCTAACGTCGCACAATTTGCTGATGAACTGAAACTGCGGCCCGAGCTGTTGCTGGACCAGTTGCGCGCAGCCGGGGTCGACAAGTCCTCGGTTCAGGACCAACTGTCGGAAACCGACAAGGCCAAGCTGCTGGACTATCTGCGCCGTCAGCATGGTGCGGGCGGTTCCAACAAGATCACGCTGACCCGTCGTCAGACCTCCGAGATCAAGCAGGCTGACAGCACCGGCCGTGCGCGCACCATTCAGGTGGAAGTGAAGAAGAAGCGCGTGTTCGAAAAGCGCGAGCCGATGCCAGGCGCTGCCGCTGCTGCGGTGGAAACGCAGGTGGCTGAACTTCCACAGCCGGAACCGGAATTGGAAACCATGATCCCGGAAACGGTGATCGAAGTGGTCGCCGCACCCGAGCCGCAGCCGGAACCTGAGCCGATCATCGAAGAGTCGACGCCCCAGCCGGTCGTCGAGCAGGTCGCCGAAGCTGCTCCGGTGGAGCCCGAGCTGGTCGTCGAACCGACTCCGGTTGCCGAAGCGCCGAAGGCTGTTCCGCAGGAAGCGAAGCCTGCCGAAGCGAAACCCGCTGAAACGAAACCCGCTGAGGCCAAGCCGGCAGAAGCCAAGCCGGGTGAAGCCAAGCGTCCGCATGTGCAGGTCCGCAAGGGCTCCATCCTGTCCGCCGAAGAAATCGCTTCACGTGAAGCCGAGGCCCGCCGTAGCAACGAACTGCGCGCTCGCCAGGAAGCCGACCGTCAGGCCCGGCTTGAGCGTGAAGAACGTATCCGCCGTGCGCAGGAAGCCGCCAAGCAGGCTGCTGCTGCGCCGAAGCCCGCTGCTGGTCAACCCGCACCGGCTGCTCGTCCCGCTGCTCCCGCGCCGGGCGCCGCCCGTCCTGGTGGCCCCGCCGACAAGAAGGGCGGCCCGAAGGGCAAGGAGAAGGATGCCCGTGGCGATCGCGATGGCGACAGCAAGAAGCGCGGCCTGAAGACCCGTGGTGGTGACGCCGGTAGCGACTGGCGTTCCGGCAAGCGGGGCGGCAAGCGTCAGAACATGGACGTGCAGCAGTTCAATGCCCCGACCGAGCCGATGGTTCGCGAAGTGCTGGTGCCGGAAACCATCTCTGTGGCCGAACTTGCCCACCGCATGGCGGTCAAGGCGGCCGAGGTGATCAAGACCATGATGAAGATGGGCTCCATGGTCACCATCAACCAGGTACTGGATCAGGAAACCGCGATCATCGTCGTGGAAGAAATGGGCCACGTTGGCAAGGCCGCGCAAACGGATGATCCGGATGCGCTGCTGGCCATCACCGAAGGCGAGTCCAAGGAATACGACCTGACTCCGCGCGCTCCGGTGGTGACCGTGATGGGGCACGTCGACCACGGCAAGACCTCGCTGCTGGACTACATCCGTCGTTCCCGTGTCGCCAGCGGCGAAGCGGGCGGCATTACCCAGCACATCGGGGCCTACCACGTAGAGACCGACCGCGGCATGATCACCTTCCTGGACACCCCGGGTCACGAAGCGTTTACCGCGATGCGTGCTCGTGGCGCCAAGGTGACGGACCTGGTGATCCTGGTGGTGGCGGCCGACGACGGCGTGATGCCGCAGACCATCGAAGCCATCCACCATGCGCAAGCCGCCAAGGTGCCGGTGGTGGTCGCGGTCAACAAGATCGACAAGCCGGAAGCCAATGGCGAGAAGATTCGCCAGGAACTGACCCAGTACGGCGTGGTGCCGGAAGACTGGGGTGGCGATGCCATGTTCGTCGATGTATCGGCCAAGACCGGCCAGGGCATCGATGCGCTGCTGGAAGGCGTGCTGCTGCAGGCAGAAGTGCTGGAACTGACCGCTGCGGCGGAGGCTCCGGCCAAGGGCGTGATCATCGAAGCCCGTCTGGACAAGGGCCGCGGTCCGGTGGCCACCATGCTGGTGACCAATGGCACCCTGCGTCGTGGCGACATGCTGCTGGCTGGCGGCGTCTACGGTCGTATCCGTGCGATGCTGGACGAGAACGGCAAGCAGGTGAACGAAGCAGGTCCGGCCATCCCGGTGGAAATCCTCGGTCTGTCCGACGTGCCGAATGCCGGTGAAGACGCCATGGTGCTGTCTGACGAGCGCAAGGCGCGTGAAATCGCCCTGTTCCGTCAAGGCAAGTTCCGCGACGTGAAGTTCGCCAAGCAGCACGCCGCTAAGCTGGAAAACATGTTCGACCAGATGGCCGCCGGCGAAGTGCAGATGCTGCCGCTCATCATCAAGGCGGACGTACAGGGTTCCTACGAAGCGTTGGCCCAGTCGCTGCAGAAGCTGTCCACCGACGAGGTCAAGGTCAACATCATCCACAGCGGTGTGGGCGCGATCAGCGAATCGGACGTCAACCTGGCGATCGCCTCCAAGGCGGTGATGATCGGCTTCAACGTGCGTGCCGATGCGCAAGCCCGCAAGCTGGCTGAAGGCAACGACATCGACATCCGCTACTACAACATCATCTACCAGGCGGTGGATGACGTGAAGCTGGCGATGTCCGGCATGCTGGCACCGGAAAAGCGCGAAGAAATCATCGGCTCGGTGGAAGTGCGTCAGGTGTTCCACATCTCCCGCGTGGGTGCTGTGGCGGGTTGCTACGTGTTGGACGGCACCATCAAGCGCCATGCGGGTGTCCGCGTGCTGCGCAACAATGTGGTCATCCACCAGGGCGAGCTCGAAAGCCTCAAGCGCTTCAAGGACGATGCCAAGGAAGTCAAGGCCGGCTTCGAGTGCGGTCTGCAGGTTCGCAACTACAACGACATCCAGGAAGGCGACCAACTGGAGGTGTACGAAGTGGTTGAGATCGCCCGGACGCTGTAAGCACGGCCATCCGACGCAACAATGCGACGGCGCAAGGGGAGGATTCTCCCTTTGCGCCATTCGCACTTTTGAAACAGGATATTCGCGGAGTGAGGACAGGATGCCTGTCCCCGCGAATTCAGGGTTACCTTGCTGGTGCGTGAACTACCGGCTCTGGATTGATATTCAAGATGGCAAAAGACTACTCCCGTGCCGACCGCGTCGCGCAGCAACTCAAGCGCGATCTGGCTAGCCTGATCCACGGTGAACTGGATCACCCCAAGGCTTCACTGGTCACCGTGACCGACGTCGAGGTCAGCCGCGACTATTCGCACGCCAAGGTGTTCTGGACCTTCCTGGGTGACGAAACCGCCCGCGAAGAACTGGCCGAGACGCTGGAACGCGCCAAGGGCTTCCTGCGCTCCAACCTGGCACGCGGCATCAAGCTCTACAAGATGCCGGAGCTGCACTTCCACTACGACCATTCGATCGAAGGTGGGATGAAGCTTGATCGCCTGATCGAGGAAGCCAACGCTACCCGCGCCAAGGACGACGAATAAGTCTCGTCGCGCAACCGGTAATCTTGCGGTTCGTATTCAATCTGTAGGTTGGGCTTCGCTGCGCTCAACTCAGCCTACGGGTAGTCCTGCTCCTGGCAACGTTCTGACCTCTCCTCATGAAACGACCCATTAACGGCGTGGTGCTGATCGACAAGCCCTACGGCTGGTCATCCACCAAGACGCTGGGCAAGGCGCGCGGGCTGTTCCAGGCTCAGAAGGGTGGCCATACCGGCGTGCTGGACCCGCTCGCTACCGGGCTGTTGCCGATCTGCCTCGGCGAGGCCACCAAGTACGCCCAGCGCATGCTGGATGCCGACAAGGGCTACCTGGCCACGGTTCGCTTGGGTGAAACCCGAACCACCGGCGACCTCGAAGGCGAGGTTCTGGAAACCCGTCCGGTCAATGTGTCGGAAGCGGATATTCAGGCCGTGCTGGCACGCTTCCTTGGCCCGATCGAGCAGGTTCCCCCGATGTACTCGGCGCTCAAGCACGAGGGCAGGGCACTGTACGACTATGCGCGAAACGGCATCGAGATCGAACGGCCGGCGCGCGCGGTGACCATTTTTGAGTTAGAATTACGCGTTTGCCGTCTGCCCGAATTTGAGCTATCGGTGCGGTGCTCCAAAGGCACCTACATTCGCACCCTGGCTGAAGACATCGGACAGGCGCTCGGTTGCGGCGCTTGCCTCGCCGGCTTGCGGCGGACCTTGACCGGCGGTTATTCGCTGGACGAGGCCCACACGCTGGAAGCCATTGAGGCAATGCCGTTCGAGGCGCGCGATTCGCTGCTGCTGCCCGTGGACAGTCTGCTTGCAGACCTTCCGGAAGTAGCGCTGGTGGCGAACGACGCGTCGCGACTCGCCCACGGTCAAGCTGTACGCCATGACGGCTTACCGGGGCAAAAGCGGGTATACGGACCGGACGGCCGCTTCCTCGGTTTGGGGGAGCAGCGAGACGGCACGCTATATCCGGCGCGCATGATGGGTAAGTGACGGACGGCTCCTCGGAGCACCGCCTGCCTGTCGGCTGCGAAATCCTTTTAACGAAACTGGAGTATTTGAGAATGGCGATTACCGTTGTTCAGAAGGCCGAAACCGTCAAGCAATACCAACGCAAGGACGGTGATACAGGTTCCCCGGAAGTGCAGATCGCACTGCTGACCCAACGCATCAGCGACCTGACCCTGCACTTCAAGGAGCACACCAAGGACCATCACGGCCGCCGTGGCCTGCTGCGTCTGGTGAGCCGCCGCCGTAAGCTGCTGGACTACCTGAAGCGCACGGACCTGGATCTGT
This sequence comes from uncultured Neisseriales bacterium, assembly GCA_966211475.1. Taxonomy (GTDB): domain Bacteria; phylum Pseudomonadota; class Gammaproteobacteria; order Burkholderiales; family Leeiaceae; genus Leeia. The sequence continues at coordinate 4,966 of CBIHQA010000035.1, read as the reverse complement.
ACCGTTCGCTGATCGAACGTCTGGGCCTGCGTAAGTAAGCTCCGTACGTTGACGTTCGCGGTTGTGCGAATGTAGAGAACATGCCACCCATCGGGTTTCGCTCGATAGGTGGCATGTTTGCTATTGAAACCGCTCTGAGTATCGATATTTCGTTTGCCATCCGGCCGGGCCGGTGCCGGGCATGAGTCCGACACATGTTGGGGCACGGCAGGCGGGCGTGCATTGATAGCAACAGCTGTTTGAGTATTTTTTTGAGTAATTCGCTCAGTAAGTAAGGAACGAGGGGGAGTCTCTAATCGTGCTTGTCGGGTCCGTCCCGGCGGGCAAGCTTAGAGTCTCCCTCGTCACGAACCGTATCAAAAGGCAGCAAGGCTGGTCCTTGCCGCCGTGTACCCTGTGAAAGGAGACACCTTGAATCCGCATCTGCAACTCAAAGCCATCAGCAAGTCCTTCCCGTACGGCCAGCACACCGTGACTCTGGAAACCGGCGAGATCGCCCGCCAGGCCGGCGGCGCCGTGAAGGTCAGCATGGGTGACACCGTGGTGCTGGTCACCGTGGTCGCCAACGATTTCGTCAAGCCGGGCCAGGATTTCTTCCCGCTGACCGTCGACTACCAGGAACGTACCTATGCCGCCGGCAAGATCCCGGGTGGCTTCTTCAAGCGCGAAGGCCGTCCGAGCGAAAAGGAAATCCTGGTTTCCCGCCTGATCGACCGCCCGCTGCGTCCGCTGTTCCCGGAAGGCTTCTACAACGAAGTGCAGATCGTCGCGACCGTGATGTCGGTCGATCCGGAAATCGATCCGGACATTCCGGCCCTGATCGGCGCCTCCGCTGCCGTTGCCATTGCCGGCATCCCGTTTGAAGGCCCGATCGGCGCCGCCCGCGTCGGTTATGTCGACGGCCAGTACGTGCTGAACCCGACCGCCGCGCAACTGAAGCAATCCCAGCTGGACCTGGTGGTCGCCGGTACCGAATCCGCCGTGCTGATGGTGGAATCCGAAGCCAAGGAACTGCCGGAAGACGTGATGCTGGGCGCCGTGGTGTTCGGTCACGAACAGATGCAGGCCGCCATCAATGCCATCCTCGACCTGGCCGAAGAAGGTGGCAAGGACCTGTGGGACTGGCAGCCGAAGGAAAAGAACGAAGCGCTGATCGCCCGCATCGACACGCTGTGCGGCGAAGGCCTGGCCAACGCCTACCGCATCAAGTCCAAGCAGGCGCGCAGCACCGCCATCGACGAAGTGAAGAGCAAGGCCCTGGCCGAGCTGATCACCGAAGACATGGATACCACCACGGTCAACCACGTGAAGAACCTGGTGAAGGACCTGGAAGCCAAGATCGTCCGTACCCAGATTCTGAACGGCGAGCCGCGTATCGACGGTCGTGATACCCGTACCGTGCGTCCGATCGCCATCCGCCCGTCCGTGATGCCGCGCACCCACGGCTCCGCGCTGTTCACCCGTGGTGAAACGCAGGCACTGGTGGTGGCTACCCTCGGCACCGCCCAGGATGAGCAGATCATCGATGCGTTGCAAGGTGAGTACACCGAACGCTTCCTGATGCATTACAACTTCCCGCCGTACTCTACCGGTGAAACCGGCCGCGTCGGTTCGCCGAAGCGCCGCGAAATCGGCCACGGTAACTTGGCCAAGCGCGCGCTGAAGGCCGTGCTGCCGGCGAAGGAAGACTTCGCTTACACCATCCGCGTGGTGTCCGAAATCACCGAATCCAACGGTTCTTCCTCCATGGCGTCCGTCTGCGGCGGCTGCCTGGCGATGATGGATGCCGGCGTGCCACTGAAGTCGCACGTGGCTGGCGTGGCCATGGGCCTGATCAAGGAAGGCGGCCGTTTCGCGGTGCTGACCGACATCTTGGGTGACGAAGACCACCTGGGCGACATGGACTTCAAGGTGGCGGGTACCGAAGCCGGTGTGACCGCGCTGCAGATGGACATCAAGATCAACGGCATCACCAAGGAAATCATGAAGGTGGCGCTGGATCAGGCCAAGTCCGGCCGGATGCACATCCTGGGCCTGATGAAGGAAGCCGTGCAGGGCGCCTCCACCGAGGTGTCGCAACACGCTCCGCGCCTGTACACCATGAAGATCAATCCGGAGAAGATCCGTGACGTGATCGGCAAGGGCGGCGCGGTGATCCGTGCGCTGACCGAAGAAACCGGCACCACCATCGACATCGCCGAAGACGGCACCATCACCATCGCGTCCGTGGGCGCCGAAGGGGCGGAGCTGGCCAAGAAGCGCATCGGCGAAATCACCGCCGAAGTCGAAGTGGGCCAGATCTACGAAGGCACCGTCGCCAAGATCCTGGAATTCGGCGCCATCGTGAGCATCCTGCCGAACAAGGATGGCCTGCTGCACATCAGCCAGATCGCCCACGAGCGTGTTGCCAATGTCGGCGACTACGTGAAGGAAGGCCAGAAGCTGACGGTCAAGGTCATCGAGATCGACGAGCGTGGCCGTGCCAAGCTGTCGCTGAAGGCTCTGCTGCCGGCGCCGGAAAAGAAGGCTCCGACCGAGAACAAGTCGGAAGCGTAAGCATCCGGTCTGACGAAAAACCCCGCCTCGGCGGGGTTTTTTGTTGTTTGTCACACAGCTGTGTCAGAACGGCTTGTCGTGTGAAGGGCGGCACCCTCCGGCGCAAGGGGCAGAGGCGGTTGCTGGCTGACCGTCGCTAAACGACCGGAGTCTCCCTGGGGACTGTGCAGAATCGCTCCACCGCTTGCCGCACCGTCGCGTAGTGCACATCCACCGTCTGCTCAATGGGTTCAGCGTAACCACCCGCCATGCTGATTGCCACCGGCACGTCTGCGTCGAGGCAAGCATCAAAGACCCTGGCGTCACGCGCTGCAAGTCCCGCCGGGCTGAGCGACAACCGGCCCAGCCGGTCGGCGGCGAGTGGGTCGGCGCCAGCCAGGTAGATGACCAATTCAGGGCGGGCCGTCTCGAAGGCGCGCGGCAGGGCCATGTCCAGCGCCGTCAGGTAGGCCTCGTCGTCGCAGTCGTCCAGTAATTCCACGTCCAGATCGCTGTCTTCCTTGCGAAAGGGGAAGTTCTTCGCGCCATGCATCGAGAAGGTATAGATGCTGGGGTCGTCGCGCAGGATGGCTGCCGTGCCATTGCCTTGGTGGACGTCCAAGTCGACGATCAGAACCCGTTGTGCCATCCCTTCGAATTGCATGGTCCTCGCCGCTACGGCGCTGTCGTTGAACACGCAGAATCCCGACCCCTTGTCCCGATAGGCATGGTGGGTACCGCCGGCCAGATTGACACCGCAACCCTGCTCAAGCGCGCTGCGGCAGGCGGCAATGGTGGCGCCTGCGGAGCGACGTGAGCGTTCCACCATCTGTGGCGACCAAGGGAAACCGATCTCCCGGATTTCCTTGTCGGATAGCTGCCCGGTCGAGACCCGATGGATGTAGTCTGGACTATGGGCTAGTGCAAGTTGTGCATCGGTGGCGGCCGTGGGCTCGTGCATCAAGTCGCCAGCCAATTCGGCGACCCGTTCGCGCAGCAGCGCGTATTTGCGCATCGGGAAACGATGGCCCGCCGGTAGCGGAAGGACAAAATGGTCGGTGTAGTAGATGCGCATCGGCAGGGAGACCCGTCGTGGTCCGTGACTAAAGCTGGATGGAGGATTGCACCATGAATTCTGCCCCTCGGATACTGGCGTTCGCCGGGAGTGCCCGCCAGGACTCCTACAACAAGAAGCTGGTGCGCATTGCAGCGGAGGGTGCCCAGGCGGCCGGCGCAGAGGTGACGCTGATCGACCTCCGTGACTTTCCGATGCCGATCTACGATGGCGATCAGGAGCGGGACAGCGGTGTGCCGGAAAACGTGCTCAAGCTGCGCGAACTGATGCTGGCGCACCAGGGCCTGTTGATCGCATCGCCAGAGTACAACGGCTCGATCTCTCCGCTATTGAAGAACACGATCGACTGGACCACGCGCGTGGTGCCGGGGCAGACCGACGGACTCGCTCCCTACCGCGGCAAGGTGGCAGTGCTGATGAGTGCATCTCCTGGCGGTCTGGGCGGATTGCGGGGCCTGACCCATGTGCGGGATCTCTTGGGCAATATCCAGTGCATCGTGCTGCCCGAACAGTTGGCGGTGATGAAGGCAAACGAAGCCTTCGATGCCGATGGCAAGCTCATCAATCCCAAGCAGCACGTGGCTGTCGAGCAGCTCGGGCGCGTGCTGGCAACGACGCTTTGCAAGCTGCATGCACCCTTGCCGGTGGATGCACCGCTCGAACGGCGGCAGGACATGTCGCGTTGCTGATTCGTCGATTCGTGTTCGACACCCCTTGCGATGGATAGAACGAGCGTTCTATAATGCGTTCCATCCAATCCCGACCGACTCGCGTACACAAGGACCGATCCGATGGACGAAAACAAGAGCAAGGCCCTGGCTGCCGCCCTGGCACAGATCGAAAAGCAGTTCGGCAAGGGCGCCGTCATGAAGATGGGCGACGCGCAGATCGAAAAAGATCTGCAGGTGGTCTCCACCGGCTCGCTGGGCCTTGATATCGCCCTGGGTGTGGGCGGTCTGCCGCGTGGCCGCATCATCGAAATCTTCGGGCCGGAATCGTCCGGTAAGACCACCCTGTGTCTGCAGGTGGTGGCCGAAGTCCAGAAGCAAGGTGGCATTGCAGCCTACATCGACGCGGAAAACGCGCTCGATCCGACCTATGCGCAAAAGCTGGGCGTCAACGTCTCCGACATGTTGATCTCCCAGCCGGATACCGGTGAGCAGGCGCTGGAAATCGCCGACATGCTGGTGCGCTCCGGTGGTGTCGACATCATCGTGGTCGACTCGGTGGCCGCGCTGACGCCGAAGGCGGAAATCGAAGGCGAAATGGGCGATTCCCACGTCGGCCTGCACGCCCGCCTGATGAGCCAGGCGCTGCGCAAGCTGACCGGCAACATCAAGCGCACCAACACCCTGG
>CBIHQA010000034.1:0-15037 GCA_966211475.1 uncultured Neisseriales bacterium | reverse complement strand
CACCTCGCCACCCGCTTGGTGCGGGGCTGGACCCATTTGGAGCGGCAGAAGGGCGGTATCGGCCTGCGCGGCCCTGGCGAAACCCAGCTGGAAACCGACCGCCGCCTGCTTGGCGAGCGGGTCAAGCTGCTCAAGGACCGTCTGAAGCACGTCCAGAAACAACGCGCTACGCAACGTCGTGCCCGCAGTCGCAGCGGCGTGTTCTCGGTCTCCATCGTCGGCTACACCAATGCGGGTAAGTCGACCCTGTTCAATCGGCTGACCAACGCTGGCGCCTATGCCGCCAACCAGCTGTTCGCCACGCTGGATACCACCAGTCGTCGCGTCCACCTGGGGGAGGGCGGCGGGATCGTGCTGTCCGACACGGTGGGGTTCATTCGCCAGCTGCCACACAGCCTGGTTGCCGCGTTCCGCGCCACGCTGGAAGAAACCATCCATGCCGATCTGTTGCTGCATGTGGTGGATGCAGCCCATCCATTGCGCGACCAGCACATCCTGGAAGTGAACAAGGTATTGCTTGAGATCGGTGCGGAACAGATCCCGCAGATCGTGGTCTGGAACAAGATCGACCTGCGCCCGGGCCTGTCTGCGGCGGTCGAGCGGGACGACTATGCTAGAATCCGCGCGGTACGCGTGAGTGCGCTCAATGGCGACGGATTCGACCTGTTGCGCGAGACACTGCGCGAAGTCCGCGATACCGGATCGGCCAGTGCGACGCCCGTGGAAATCAACGACAATTGGTCTCCGCTGGACTGACGGACACGTCTTTCCGCCGGCGGATGGAATTGTCGGCAAGTGCAATTGGTTGCGCCGGATTGAAGGTCTGGATCCACGATTCGGCGAAACCAGATGGATTCGAAAGCCACATCGCTTTCGAATTCATGAAAATGATTGTGAACAAGCTTTGAAAAAAGCAGGTTGATCGCCATATATCTACAGTCCCGGGGGAGGGACGGCGCATTGCGCGCCCGTTTTTTCTCCGGTACCGGCGAACACGCTGTTGATACCCGTACTCCCACACTTAGGAAGCCAATACGGATGAGCGATCCTCAATGGGGTAAACGCGGCCAGGACGGCCCCCCCGATTTGGACGAGATTTTCCGCAAGTTGAATGCCCGCCTCGCCGGCCTGTTCGGCGGCAACAAGGGTGGGGGAGGCGGCAACAGCCCCAGTGGCGGTGCAATGTTCGGCGGTGTCGGACTGGTCGCCGGCATCGTCGCCTTGCTGTGGCTTGCCAGCGGCTTCTACCAGCTGGACGTGCGGGAGCAGGGCGTGGTGCTGCGCTTCGGCAAGTTCGAACGCATCACCCAGGAAGGCCTGAATTGGCGGCTTCCCTATCCGATCGAGTCGCACGAGGTGGTCAACCTCACCCAGGTGCGCAGCGTGGAAATCGGGTCGGACGGCAGCGGCAAGCAGGACGAGTCGCTGATGCTGACCCAGGACCAGAACATCGTGCAGATGCGCCTGTCGGTCCAGTACACGGTCAAGGACCCGAAGGCCTTCGTGTTCAACAACCTGTTCACCGATGACGAGGCCCAGTCCTCCGTCAAGCAGGCTGCCGAGGCTGCCATCCGCGAAGTGGTCGGCCGCACCAAGGTCGATGCCGTGCTGAACGTGGGCCGCGAACGGATGGCCACCGACGTCAAGGCGACCCTGCAGGACATCCTCGACCGCTACAAGACCGGCATCAACGTCACCCAGGTCAACATCAGCAACGTGCAGCCGCCGGAGCCGGTGCAGGCCGCGTTTGCCGATACCGTGAAGGCCGGCCAGGACCGCGAGAAGCAGAAGAGCGAAGGCGAGGCCTACTACAACGACGTGGTGCCGCGTGCTCGTGGTACCGCTGCCCGTCTGATGGCCGAAGCGGACGCTTACAAGCAGAAGTCGGTGGCGATCGCGCAAGGTGACGCTGCCCGTTTCAGCCAGATCCTCGCCGAATACCAGAAGGCCCCGGCTGTCACCCGTCAACGGATGTACCTGGACGCGATGCAACAGATGCTCAGCAACAGCAGCAAGGTGCTGGTTGACCAGAAGAACGGCAACAGCCTGCTCTACCTGCCCCTCGACAAACTGATTCAGCAATCCGCCAGTGCGGCCCCGTCCGTCGCGACGGAGGCTCCGCGGGCGCCGGCTGCACCGGCGCCGACGCTGGACAGCGGTCGCGAACCGCTCTTCGGTACTGCTCGGGAGGGTCGCTGACATGCAGCGTGTCGTCACTACTCTCTTGGTCGGGGCGTTGGTCCTGTTCCTGATCAACCTCAGCATGTTCACGGTTGACCAGCGCACCACTGCCATCGTCTTCCAGTTCGGCGAAATCGTCCGGGTGGTCAAGGAGCCGGGCATCCAGTTCAAGATGCCGCTGATGCAATCCGTCCGCAGCTTCGACCGCCGTATCCAGACCATCGACGCCGACGAGAAGGACACCTTCAACACCAGCGAAAAGCAGAACTTGATGATCGACAGCTTCATCAAGTGGCAAATCGCCGACGTGGAGCGCTACTACAAAGCCTTTGGCGGCGTGCAGCTCAACGCCGAAAGCCGCCTGAAGCAGATCATCAATAGCGCGCTGCGCGACGAGATCGGCAACCGCAAGGTCTCCGATGTGATCACCGACAAGCGCGACGAGGTGATGGCCCGGGTCAACCGTCGGGTGAACACCGAGGCAGGGCCGCTGGGTGTGCGTATTCTCGATGTGCGGGTCAAGCGCGTCGAATTCCCGCCGACCATCAGCGACTCCGTCTACGAACGCATGAACGCGGAACGTAAGCGCGTCGCCAACCAGTTGCGCTCTGAAGGCGCGGCCGAGGCCGAGCGTATCCGCGCCGATGCCGACCGCCAGCGCGAAGTAATCCTGGCGGAAGCCTATCGCAAGGCGCAGGAGATCAAGGGTCAGGGCGACGCGGAAGCCTCTCGCATCTACGCGCAGGCATTTGGTCAGAATCCGGACTTCTACGCCTTCTACAAGAGTCTGGACGCTTACCAGAAGACCTTCCGCAACAAGTCCGACGTGCTCGTGCTGGATCCCTCCTCGGAGTTCTTCCGTTACATGAAGAACCCGGGTGGCAGCGCACCGGCCAAGAACGGCAAGTAAGGCGACCGCGTGTCCTTCCCGATCAAGGAAGCGGTTGCCCTGCTGCTGATCCTGGAAGGCTTGATGCCTTTGATCGCGCCACACTGGTGGCGCGAGATGTTTACCCGCATCCTTCGCTTCAATGATGGCCAGCTCCGCTTCGTGGGGTTGGCCGCCGCTGCGGTAGGCATGCTCCTGTTGTGGTTTTGACTATGCATCGCTGGCTCCTTCCCGAATACATCGAAGACGTGTTGCCGGACGACGCCTGGGAAGTCGAGGCGACCCGCACCCGCCTGCTGTCCCTGTTCCGTCGTTACGGCTATGAGCTGGTGATTCCGCCGCACATCGAGTACATCGAGTCCCTGACCGGTGTTGCGGGTGAGGACATCGACCTCAAGACCTTCAAGCTGGTGGACCAGCTATCCGGGCGCCAATTGGGCCTGCGTGCCGACATGACCCCCCAGGTGGCACGGATCGACGCGCATCTGCTCAACCGTCAGGATGTTGCGCGGCTCTGCTATGCGGGCCACGTCGTCCATACCCGCCCTGGTGGTCACTTCTCGACCCGGGAACCGTTGCAGGTGGGCGCCGAGCTGTTCGGATGCCTCGATCTTGCCGGCGACCTGGAAATCATCGAGTTGATGGTCGAGGCGCTCCGTTTGGTCGGGCTCGAACGTCTTCACCTAGACCTGGGACACGTCGGGATCTTCCGCGCGCTGTGTCAGGCGGCTGATGCGAACCGCGAGGACGTGGCCGCCTTGTTCGACGCATTGCAGACCAAGGATGCGCCGACCGTTTCCGAACTGACCGTATCCTGGCCCGCGCCGGTGCGGAACGGCATGCGCGCGCTGCCTTCGCTGTTCGGCGACCGTTCCGTATTGGACGAGGCCGCACGTGTCCTGCCGCCGCTGCCCGAGGTGCAGGCGGCGCTGGAAACCCTGCGCAATGCTTGTGAGCATTTGACCGGTATCGGCATCGAGGTCGCTGTCGAGCTGGGCGAACTCCGTTCTGGCCAGTACCACAATGGTCTGGTGTTCACCGCGTTTGCAGATGGTTGGCCCAACCCGGTCGCCCGTGGTGGTCGTTACAACGGCATCGGTCAGCGTTTTGGCCGTGCGCGTGCTGCAACTGGCTTCAGTATCGACCTTCGCGATATACTTCGCGGTTTGCCGCGTACTTCCGTCAGCGCAGGTATCCTGGCTCCGGCGAGCGACGACAAGGCGCTGCGCGAGGTGATTGCCGGGCTGCGGCGGGCTGGCGAAATCGTGCGTGTAGACCTGACCGGTCAACGCAGCGGCGAGTTGGCTTGTGATCGCGAGTTGAAATTGATCGACGGTACCTGGCAGGTCGTGCCGCGCGCCTGATCCGTCCTTTCGACGGACGGCGGAAAGCACCGCAAACAAGAATTGGTGGTATGTCAGACCGGGGGCATTCCCCGTGGTTTGGCTGTGGTCGGGTTTTCGAGCCGAGCAGTCGCGTTCGGAAGCACCGAACGGTTGTAGACGTTGGACGGAACCATGCCGTGCGGTACACGCCGCAACGGCGGTTTCGTCACGGCTTTTTGAATTCGCCGGGGCGGTTCCCGGCCGGAATGCGAAGGAAAGCAGATGGCACGCAATGTGGTGGTGATCGGTACCCAATGGGGTGACGAGGGCAAGGGCAAGATCGTCGACTGGCTGACCGATCACGTTGCTGCCGTGGTCCGTTTCCAGGGTGGCCACAATGCTGGCCATACGCTGGTGGTGGGCGGCCAGAAGACCGTGCTGCACCTGATCCCCAGCGGCATCCTGCGTGACGGCGTGGCCTGCTACATCGGCAACGGCGTGGTGCTGTCGCCCAAGGCGTTGCTGGACGAGATCACCAAGCTGGAAAACGCCGGCGTTGCCGTAGCGTCCCGCCTGCGTATCTCGGAAGCCTGCCCGCTGATCCTGCCGTATCACAGCGCCATCGATATCGCCCGCGAAGCCGCCAAGGGTGAGAACAAGATCGGTACCACCGGTCGCGGCATCGGCCCGGCCTACGAGGACAAGGTGGCCCGCCGCGCCATCCGCCTGCAGGACCTGTTCCATCGTGAGCGTTTCGCGTCCAAGCTGGGCGAAGTGCTGGACTACCACAACTTCGTGCTGAAGCATTACTTCAAGACCGACACCGTCGACTTCCAGAAGACCCTGGACGAGACGCTGGCCTTCGCCGATCGCATCAAGCCGATGGTGGCCGACGTGTCGCGCGAGCTGGCCGAGCTGTACGCCGCCGGCAAGCACATCCTGTTCGAAGGCGCGCAAGGCTCGCTGCTCGACGTCGACCACGGCACGTATCCGTTCGTCACCTCCAGCAACTGTATCGCCGGTGCGGCTGCGCCGGGCGCTGGCGTGGCGCCGCAGATGCTCGACTACGTGCTGGGCATCACCAAGGCCTACACCACTCGCGTGGGTTCCGGTCCGTTCCCGACCGAGCTGTTCGACGACACCGGTGCCTACCTGGCCAAGCGTGGCAATGAATTTGGCGCCACCACCGGTCGTCCGCGCCGCTGTGGCTGGTTCGACGCCGCTGCACTGAAGCGCTCCATCCAGCTGAATGGCGTGTCCGGCCTGTGCGTGACCAAGCTTGACGTGATGGACGGCATGGAAACCATCCAGCTGTGCGTCGGCTACGAGCTGGACGGTGTCCGTTACGATATCCTGCCGTTTGGTGCAGAGATGGTTGCGGGCTGCAAGCCGGTGTTCGAAGACATGCCGGGCTGGAAGGAAAGCACCGTCGGCATCAAGCGCTACGACGAGCTGCCGGCCAATGCCCGTGCCTACCTGAAGCGCATCGCAGAAGTATGCGGTGCGCCGGTCGACCTGATCTCCACCGGTCCGGACCGTGAAGAGACCATCGTGATGCGTCATCCGATCGACGCCTGATCTGGCGGGAAACGTCTGAACGAAAAAGGCGCGGTGATCCGCGCCTTTTTCGTTTTATAACCCTCGTGAGTAGAGGGTTGGTGCAATAGACCCCGGCAGGCTATGGTTCGCGAGCCGGCTAGGGGTTAGGCCAGAAACAGGAAAACCGTCGGGCGCTTGGCAAATTCCGGAGCCGCGGTTTTCTTCCATTCGGAAACCCGCCGGCTGACCAGCATCTGCGACGGTCCCGTCAGGTCTATGCCGATGGCCAATCGCGTATCGGCATGCAGCGTCCCCAGCAGCGTTTCCCACATCGCGCCGTTGCGATACGGCGTTTCGATGAACAGGATCGTCTCCTGTTCACGCCGGGAGCGGGCTTCCAGTTCCCGCAGCGTCTTGGCGCGGGCATCGCGCTCGGCGGGCAGGTAACCCTGGAAGGAAAAACGCTGTCCGTTCAGCCCGGATCCCATCAAGGCGAGCAGCAAGGACGAGGGGCCCACCAGCGGCATCACCCGGATGCCATGCTGGTGCGCCAGTGCCACCAACTGTGCACCAGGGTCGGCCACGGCAGGGCAACCCGCTTCGGACAGTAGACCGACGTTGTGGCCTTCCTGTAGCGGTTGCAGCAATGCGGGCAGGTCCCGTGCCGTAGTGTGTTCGTTGAGCGTTTGCAGGCTGAGCGACTGAAGCGGCGCATCGGTGCCGATGCGCTTCAAGAACTGACGTGCCGTCTTCGGGTGTTCCACCACGAAATGCTGCAGTGGCCGAACGAGGGACAGGGCATCAACGGGCAGCACGTGCTCCGCCGGCACGTCTTCCGCCAGCGGGGCGGGGATCAGGTAGAGCGTTCCGGCCATCAAGCGGCCCCCAGTGGCGGCAGGCCGGCACGAATCAGCATGCCGGTCAGCGCAATCAGTGGCAGGCCTACCAGCGCCGTCGGGTCGTCGCCCCGCATGGATTCAATCATCACCACGCCCAGCCCTTCGGTCTTGGCGCTGCCGGCGCAGTCATAAGGTTGTTCGGCTTGCAGGTAGGCTTCGATCAGTTCGTCCGAATACGCACGCATTTTCACGTGGTAGGGGACGACGCATTGCTGTGCGGAGCCGTTGCGGGTGTCGAACAGGGCCAGTGCGGTGTGGAAGACGAGGGTCTTGCCGCGCATGTCCCGCAGCTGCGTGACTGCCCGTTCGTGTGTGCCCGGCTTGCCAAGCTGCCGGCCTTCCAGCAGGGCTACCTGGTCGGATCCGATGATCAGCGCGGGGGCGTCCCCCGCGGGCAGTCGGTTGGCGACCGCTTGTGCTTTGGCAAGCGCCAGCCGGGTAGCGGTGGCATCGGGGGTTTCTCCCGGTAGCGGCGTTTCGTCGACATCCGGTCTTGCCACGTCAAACGGCAGACGCAGGCGGCCGAGCAGTTCCCGACGATAAGGGGAGGTGGAACCGAGTACCAGGCGAAGAGGGGCTTGGGGAGCGGTGCGCATGGGGAGGCGTATGGTGTGTCGGCTGAGCGGATTCGGTCGGCCGGAGGGCGTGGGTTGCATCGCAGCCCATGACGCTGAAACGCACGTGGGCTTTGACATTCAAGGCTGCGGATTATATCATGCCGCGTTTATGTCGGAACAATTCGTCATCGATAACCTCCGATTCGCCGAGTCCGGTGAATCGCTCCGTCAACGGATGCCCGTCGCACGGTTCCCCCGGCTGGTCAGTCAGCTGGCGGACGATAGCGGCGAGGTGCGGTTCACCCTGCGCGGCGGCCGTACCCAGTTCGACCGTCCGGCTCTGTTCCTAACGGTCGAGGCAGAGGTAAAAGTGGCGTGCCAGCGCTGCATGGGTCCGCTCCCCGTTACGGTGGAGTCGGAAAGCGTGCTGCCGGTGGCGAAGAACGAAGCCCAGCTCGAAGATTATGACAGCGACGAGGAAGACGCCATTCTCGCCGATGCGCAGTTCAACGTGCTGGATCTGATCGAGGACGAGGTCTTGCTCAGCCTGCCGCTGGCACCCCGTCATGATCGCTGCGTGGAACTGCCGCGCGAGGGGGCGGACGAGAAACCGAATCCGTTCGCCGTGCTCGCCAAGCTGAAGAAACACTGAACCCGGCTGGTATTTGTAGCTGGTGTTCTGAACCGAACTTGTTTTTGCTAAGGAGTCATCATGGCTGTTCAACAGAATAAGAAGTCCCCGTCCAAGCGCGGCATGCACCGCTCCCACGACTTCCTGACCGCTCCGGCGCTGGCTGTCGAGCCGGTTTCCGGTGAAGTGCACCTGCGTCACCACGTGAGCCCGAACGGTTACTACCGCGGCCGCAAGGTCGTCAAGGTCAAGGGCGAGTAATGCCCGTTGCGGCCGGTTCCTGGTCGCAATCCCGCGCCGCCGCCCCATCTGTGCCAACCCGGTGTTTGTCCGGTTGCATGGGTTCGTTGGGCGGCGCGCTTCCCTCTCCTCTTAAGTTGCTGATCACCGGTCGATGACTATCACCATCGCCGTCGACGCCATGGGTGGCGATCACGGCTGTCGTGTCACGATTCCGGCGGTGCTTGAGTTTCTTGAGCGCAATCCCGACGTCCACGCCATCCTGGTAGGTCTGCCGGATGTGATCGATGCCGAGCTGAAACGGCGTCACGCAACCGATCATGCCCGCCTGACTGTCGAGCCGGCCACCGAAGTGGTGGGCATGGACGAGTCGCCGCAATCCGCGCTGAAGAACAAGAAGCACTCGTCGATGCGCATTGCCATCAATCTGGTGAAGGAAGGCCGGGCACAAGCCTGCGTTTCGGCCGGAAATACCGGTGCGCTGATGGCGACCAGCCGCTTCGTGCTGAAGATGCTACCCGGCATCGAGCGTCCCGCCATTGCCAAGCTGTTGCCGAACCCGACGGGTTCCAGCGTGGTGTTGGATCTGGGCGCCAATGTCGATTGCGAGCCGCTCCACCTGCTGCAGTTCGGTGTGATGGGGGCCATGCTGGCCACCGCCATGCTGCACCGGGAAAACCCGTCCGTCGGGCTGCTCAACGTCGGCACCGAGGAAATCAAAGGCACGCCGGTCATCAAGGAAGCAGCGGAACTGCTGCGCGCCAGCGGTCTGAATTTCCACGGCTTCGTCGAAGGCAACGATATCTATCGCGGCACCACCGACGTGGTCGTCTGCGATGGCTTCACCGGTAATGTGGCATTGAAGACCTCCGAAGGCATCGCGAAAATGATGGGCGAGATGCTGCGTGAGGCGTTTGCCGCCAATCCGCTTGCGAAGCTGATGGGGCTGTGTGCCTACCCGGTATTGCGGGCGTTCAAGCGCCGCCTGGACCCACGCCGGTACAATGGGGCGAGCATGCTCGGCCTGAAGGGCACGGTGGTGAAGAGCCACGGGTCGGCTGACGAACTTGCTTTCCGTTATGCGATGGAACAGGCACTGTCCGAAGTGACGCATCGCGTCATCGAGCGAATCTCCGAAAAGATGGCGGAGTCCCGGCCGCATCCGGCCGACACCGCCCCCAGTCAAGAGGCTGTCTAGATGTACGCCAGGATCGCGGGAACGGGCAGTTACCTGCCGGAAAAGGTGGTCACCAACGCCGATCTGGAAAAGATCGTCGACACCAGCGACGAATGGATCGTCTCGCGCTCCGGTATCCGTGAGCGCCGTGTGGTCGGTGTCGGCGAGATGACCAGCGACCTAGCGCTCAAGGCAAGCCGCCATGCGCTGGAAGCTGCCGGTCTGACTCCGGCGGACATCGACCTGATCATCGTCGCCACCACCACGCCCGATATGGTGTTCCCGAGCACCGCCTGCCTGCTGCAGGAAAAGCTGGGCGCCGGTCCGTGTCCGGCGTTCGACGTGCAGGCGGTGTGCAGCGGTTTCGTGTATGCCCTGACCACTGCCGACCAGTTCGTGCGCAGCGGCATGGCCAAGCATGCGCTGGTGGTCGGCGCAGAGACCATGTCCCGCATCGTGGATTGGAACGACCGCGGCACCTGCGTCCTGTTTGGCGATGGCGCCGGCGCGGTGATCCTGTCGGCCAGCGAGAAACCGGGCATCCTGTCCTCCGTCCTCAAGGCCGATGGCCGCTACCAGCACCTGTTGAAGGTGCCGGGCCAGGTGCGCAATGGTATCGTGGAAGGCAGCGCGTTCATCGACATGGACGGGCAGGGGGTCTTCAAATTCGCCGTCAAATCCCTGGGTGAGGTCGCCGAAGAGGCGCTGGCTCAGCAGGGCATCGACAAGTCCGAACTTAACTGGCTGATCCCGCACCAAGCCAACATTCGCATCATCGAAGCGACCGCCAAGAAACTGGGTCTGCCGATGGATCGCGTGGTGGTAACGGTGGATCGCCATGGCAACACGTCCGCAGCCAGCATTCCGCTTGCCATGGATGAAGCGGCCCGCAACGGCAAGTTGCGCGCTGGCGATCTGGTGATGCTCGAAGGTATCGGCGGTGGCTTCGCCTGGGGTGCGATCCTCCTCAGATGGTAAGGCGGCCGGGGTCACCCCGTCGCCTGCGGAGCCCGGACATGCGCATCTCCTTTCTCCCCCTTCTTGTTCTGAGCCTGTCGGCGCAGGCGGCCACCACGCTACCTGCCGCGGGCCAATGGGAAATCACCAATGAAGTGCAGGCGCCTCTGGTCGGCAAGCGCACCAGGGTGGTGACCCGTTGCCTGACCGAAGACCAGGCGAAGCACATCGACAAGGAGCCGAATCGCCTGATCGGCGACCGGCAACAGCAGTGCGACATTCAAGGCTTTACCCGGGACGGCAATACGGCGCGCTGGCGTTTCCGCTGCGACGGAAAATTGCCGATCGAAGGTGAGGCGAAGGTCGTGTTCGAGGGTGAGCGCTACCACGGCGATGCCACCTCGAAGGCGACCAGCGGCATGTTTGCCGGCATGTCGGCAAGCAACCAGTTTTCTGCGCGACGGACCGGCGAATGTGCCGCCGACGCGGATCCCCAGAAGAAGGCAGCCCCCGCGCAGCCGGCATCGGCAGCGGGTGGTACCGACAGTGAGGAGAAGTCATGAGCATTGCTTTCGTATTTCCCGGCCAAGGTTCCCAGTCGGTCGGCATGATGAGCGCGTTTGCGGACAATGCCGCGGTGCGCGATACCTTTGCAGAAGCGGGCGACGTGCTCGGTTTCGACGTATGGCAATTGGTGGCGGACGGCCCGCAGGAGTTGCTGAATGCGACCGTCAACACCCAGCCGGTGATGCTGACTGCCGACGTTGCGGTCTACCGCGCCTGGCTGGCGCAAGGTGGTGTGCAACCGACCGTGGTCGCCGGGCACAGTCTGGGCGAGTATGCGGCTCTGGTTGCCGCTGGTGCGCTGACCTTCAAGGACGCACTGCCGCTGGTGAAGCGGCGCGCCGAAGCCATGCAGGCGGCCGTGCCGGAAGGTGTGGGGGCCATGGCAGCCGTGCTGGGGCTGGATGACGCTTTGCTGGTCGAGGCGTGCCAGGAAGCCGCGCAAGGCGAGGTGGTGGCACCCGTCAATTTCAATTCCGCCGGGCAGACGGTGATTGCCGGCAATAAGGCCGCCGTCGAGCGTGCCTGCGAGCTGGCCAAGACCAAGGGCGCCAAGCGCGCATTGCTGCTGCCGGT
Organism: uncultured Neisseriales bacterium; assembly: GCA_966211475.1. Taxonomy (GTDB): domain Bacteria; phylum Pseudomonadota; class Gammaproteobacteria; order Burkholderiales; family Leeiaceae; genus Leeia. The sequence goes on along the minus strand of CBIHQA010000034.1, from coordinate 3,502 downwards.
TTCCGTGCCGTCGCATTGTGCGCTGATGATGCCGGCTGCCGAACAACTCAAGCCGGTGCTGGCGGCGATCGACATCAAGGCGCCTGCTATCCCGGTGCTGCACAATGTCGACGTGGCAACCCATGACGCGCCGGATGCGATCCGCGCAGCCCTGCTTGCCCAGCTCTACAGCCCGGTGCGCTGGGTGGAGACGGCGCAGGCGATTGCCGCGCGTGGCGCCACGGTGATCGCGGAATGCGGTCCGGGCAAGGTGCTGGTGGGCCTGAACAAGCGGATCGCGACGGAAGCCCGTCATGTGGCGCTGACCGAGCCTGCCGCGTTTGCCGAACTCGCATAAGAGTTTATGAAAGTTCTACTGCGGAGTCCGATCTCGGTCCTGCGATGCTCACCGTATCCTGGTACGGCTGTGCTTCTCGGACCAAGCTCGGGCTGCTCGCTACGAATTTTTTCATAAGCTCCAAGAACACAAGGGAGTAGACGTATGTTGGAAGGCAAGATTGCGCTGGTTACCGGCGCGACCCGCGGTATCGGCCAGGCGATTGCACTGGATCTGGCGAAGGCGGGGGCCACCGTGATCGGTACGGCGACCAGCGAAGTTGGCGCGGCCAAGATCGGCGAATACCTGAAGGAAGCGGGTAACGCGGGTGAAGGCCGCGTGCTGAACGTCACCGACGCAGCCCAGTTGGACGCCCTGGTAGCGGACATCGAGGGAAAATTCGGCCCGATCACCATCCTGGTCAATAACGCCGGCATCACCCGCGACAATCTGCTGATGCGGATGAAGGACAGCGAGTGGGACGACATCATGAACACCAACCTGAAGCCGGTGTTCCAGCTGTCCCGCGCGGTGATGCGTGGCATGATGAAGGCCCGCTGGGGCCGCATCATCAATATCGCGTCGGTGGTGGGAGCGACAGGCAATCCGGGGCAGGCCAACTATGCGGCGGCCAAGGCTGGCCTGATGGGCTTCACCAAGTCGCTCGCACGCGAAGTGGGTAGCCGCAACATCACGGTCAACTGCGTGGCACCGGGCTTCATCGATACCGACATGACCCGTGATCTGCCGGAAGCGCACAAGGAAGCGCTGAAGGGGCAGATTGCACTGGGTCGTCTGGGCGAAGCGACAGAAATCGCCGCTGCGGTGGGCTTCCTGGCGAGTACCGCTGCGAGCTACATCACCGGGCAAACCCTGCACGTCAACGGCGGCATGTACATGGGCTGACCGTCGGGCGGCTACCATGGCCGGTTTCCTGGTCACGGTGTCCCAATGGCCCGGAGGCTGGCAAAATGTGCAGCCGGCTGGTGCCAAAGAATACGCAAGGCATGAATTTGAACAGCTGTTCACACGTAATGCCTTGAATTTAATGAAGATTAACCGCGCAGGCTGCCGGTTTGGGTTTTCCGGCAAATTTGCTACAATGCCTGCGCTTTTTTGATCCTGTCGAAAGGAACGGTTTACCAACATGGAAAACATCGAAGCGCGTGTCAAGAAGATCGTCGCGGAACAGCTCGGTGTCAACGAAGCGGAAGTGAAGATCACCTCTTCCTTCGTCGACGATCTCGGCGCCGATTCGCTGGATACCGTTGAGCTGGTCATGGCCCTCGAAGAAGAGTTCGAGTGCGAAATCCCGGACGAGGAAGCCGAAAAGATCACGACCGTTCAGCAAGCCATCGACTACGTCAAGGCCCACCTGAGCAAGTAAGCAAGAGTTTAAAAAACGGGCGCTCCGGCGCCCGTTTCCTCATGCAGCGGTGCAGCAACGTCCTGATCGCATCTTTTTTTTCTGTGACATGGCATCGCGCAAGACGGAGACCACGTTGTCCAAGCGCAGAGTAGTCATCACCGGGCTCGGCCTGGTGTCCCCCATCGGTAACGATCTCGCCTCCGGCTGGGCCGCCTTGCTGGCTGGCACCTCCGGTGTGACGACCATTACCCGCTTCGATGCTAGCGATCTGGCGTGCCAGGTGGCGGCAGAAGTGAAGGATTTCGATCCCAGCCCCTATATTTCGCCCAAAGACGCCCGCCGGATGGACCTGTTCATCCAGTACGGCATCGTCGCGGCGTTCCAGGCGGCTGCGGATGCCGGACTGGACGGCTCGGACATCGACCCGACCCGTATCGGCGTGAACATCGGCTCTGGTATCGGCGGTCTGCCGCTGATCGAGGAAACCGATGGCATCCTGCGCGAGCATGGCCCGCGCAAGGTATCCCCTTTCTTTATCCCGGGCTCGATCATCAACATGGTGGCCGGCCAGGTTTCCATCATGAAGGGCTACAAAGGCCCGAGCTACGGTATCGTGTCCGCCTGCACCACCGGCGCGCATTGCATCGGTGACGCAGCCCGCGTGATCGCCTATGGCGACGCAGACGTGATGGTGGCGGGTGGCGCCGAGGCTGCCATTACCCGTCTCGGTATCGCAGGCTTTGCGGCGGCGCGCGCGCTGTCTACCCGCAATGACGATCCGGCGACGGCATCCCGCCCGTGGGATACCGGCCGCGATGGCTTCGTGATGGGTGAAGGCGCTGGCGTGCTGGTTCTAGAAGAGTACGAACACGCCAAGAAGCGTGGCGCCAAGATCTATGCGGAGCTCGCCGGTTTCGGCATGAGTTCCGACGCGCACCACATGACCGCCCCCTGCGAGGACGGCGAAGGCGCGGCGCGCGGCATGACCAACGCCCTGCGCGACGCCGGCATCAATGCCGACCAGGTGGACTACATCAACGCGCACGGCACCTCGACCCCGCTGGGCGACCTGGCCGAAACCATCGCGATCAAGCGTTGCTTTGGCGACCACGCCAAGAAGCTGGTGGTGAATTCGACCAAGTCCATGGTTGGTCACCTGCTGGGCGGCGCTGGTGGTGTCGAAGCGGTGTACTCAGTGCTGGCCATCCACAACCAGGTGAGCCCGCCGACGATCAACCTGCTGGATCAGGATCCGCAGTGCGATCTGGACTACGTGGCCAACGAGGCACGGAAGATGAAGATCGACGTGGCGATCTCCAACTCCTTCGGGTTTGGCGGCACCAACGGTACGCTGGTGTTCAAGCGCGTCTGATCCTGGCGCGGAAACGCGCTAAGATCACGACAAGATCACACGAGAACGTTTCGGGCGGCCTGACCGCCCGTTTTTCTTTTGGCCCCCCTGATGCGTACCGAACTCCTGTCGGCTACCCCTGATCTGCTGGACCTGCTGGCGGCCGATCCTGACACATTCCCGGTCCTGCTCCAGTCCAGCGGACCCGAGGGGTGGGACTTGCTGCTGGCGTGCCCGCAGCAGACCGTCGTCTTTACCGATGAGGATCCGGCTGACGCCGTGTTCGAGGCCCTGGATTCCGCCTACCGGGCAGAGCAGAAGGCAGATCACATGTCTGGGCTGCCTTTCCGGGGGGGCTGGTTCCTGTATTGCGGTTATGAAGTGCTGCATGGGATCGAGCCGACCGTACCGAGCTTCCCGGTTGCGCAAGACTTCCCGTTGGCCGTGTTGATGCGCGTGCCGGCGG
>CBIHQA010000033.1:0-15092 GCA_966211475.1 uncultured Neisseriales bacterium | reverse complement strand
GGCCACAAGCAGCAGAACTACCCGTCGACCGTCGCCTATCTGGCGCGGTTGGCTATCCACCGCTACGCGATGCTCGGCATCCTGACCGAGGAAGGCTATCCGGTGCATGCGATGGGCGTGGTGGCGAGCGAGCCTGCCGGCGCCCGCAACCCGCACGACCTGCCGGGCAAGGTGTGCGCCGAATGCGGCCAGGCAACGGTCATCCGCAAGGATGGCTGCGACTTCTGCACGCATTGCGGGGCGATTGGAAGTTGCGGGTAGCGCCGCTCCGGCATGCGCAAGGCGTGCTATATCGTCTTATGCGTCCTGTATTGCGTCGGCTCCTGACGGGAAGGGCTGAACGCCGGCGGGGAACGCCTCTCATACTCTCGCGGCCATCGGCCGGCACGTAATCGTTGATGGGGCTCGAAACAGGAGACGACGTCATCGTGAATGACCCGAAGAGAACGCCGACCACGGCACAGGCCGCGCAATCGCTCCGGTTCAGTGAGGAACGCTTCCGCTTGCTGGTGGAGTCGGTGCAGGACTACGCGATCTTCATGCTCGATCCGGACGGGATCGTTTCCACCTGGAACATCGGTGCCCAGAAGATCAAGGGCTACCAGCCGGCGGAGATCATCGGCAAGCATTTTTCGATCTTCTATCCACCGGAAGCCACCTCCGCCGACTGGCCGGCGCAGGAACTGGCGTATGCGCGCCGCCTCGGCCGCTTCGAAGACGAAGGCTGGCGGGTGCGCAAGGATGGCTCCCGCTTCTGGGCCAGTGTGATCATTACGGCGCTCCGTGATGAAAACGGAGAGATCACCGGTTTCGCCAAAATCACCCGCGACCTGTCGGAGCGCAAGGCCCACGAAGAGTCGCTGCGCCTGAGCGAAGAGCGCTTCCGGCTGCTGCTGGAGGGGGTGCAGGATTACGCCATCTTCACGCTGGACCCGGACGGCCGGATCGCCAGCTGGAACATCGGCGCGCGCAACCTCACCGGCTACGCCACGGAGGAAGTGCTCGGTCAGCACATCTCGCTGTTCTATTCCCACCGGGAGCGTGCCGCCGGCCTGCCGGCGCAAGACCTCGATAGCGCGCTTGCCATTGGTCGACTGGCAGGCGAGGTTTGGCGGCTGCGCAAGGACGGCTCGATGTTCTGCTCCAGCGAGCAGACCACGCCGCTGTATTCCAGCGACGGCACCCTGCGCGGCTTTGCCCGGATGATGCGCGACATGAGCGAGCGCAAGCGGCTGGAGGAACTGGAGCGGTCCAGCCGTCGCATGAGCGAGTTCCTGGCGGTGCTGGCCCATGAGCTGCGCAATCCGCTAGCGCCGATCCGCAACGCGGTCGGCATCCTGCAGCTAGGGCGGACAGACCCGGCGAATATCCAGAAATGTTGTGGCCTGATCGACCGGCAGCTGTTCCAGCTGACCCGACTGGTGGACGACCTGCTCGACGTCGGCCGCATCGCCACCGGCAAGATCGTGCTACGCAAGGAGCGGCTGGTCTTCCAGGAGGTGATCGCCCGCAGCGTGGAAACCATGCGGCCCTTCCTGGATAGTCGAAAGCATCTGCTGGAGGTCCAGGTCCCGGCCGAGCCGATCCATCTGGATGGTGATCCGGTACGGCTGTCGCAGATTGTGCAGAACCTGCTCAGCAACGCCGGCAAATACACACCGCCAGGGGGCCGGATCAGCCTGAATGTGGTGGTGGAGGACAAGACGGTGACCACCACCGTCACCGACAACGGTCGTGGCATGGCGGCGGAAGCGCTGGAGCGGGTGTTTGAACTGTTCAATCAGGAAGGTCCGCCGGGAAGCAGCGCCGACAGCGGGCTGGGGATCGGTCTGACCCTGGCCCGCTCGCTGACCGAAATCCATGGTGGCGCCCTGACCGCCAGCAGCGCAGGGCTGGGGCAGGGTAGTACCTTCGCGTTGTGTCTGCCCTGTCAGCCGGAAAACCGGGGGACGGCGAACGTTGGCTGTGCCAATGCGACGCCCGCCCGCAATAGCGTCCGCCGGGTGCTGGTGGTAGACGACAACAAGGATTCCGCCGATAGCATGGCGGCGATGATCGACCTGCTGGGGCATGAGGTCCGGGTGGCCTATAGCGGGCAGGACGCGCTACGCATCGCGGAGCACTTCCGTCCGAAGCTGGTCCTGCTGGATATCGCGATGCCGGGTATGTCCGGCGTCGACGTGCAGTCCCGCATGCGGCGTTTGCCGGGCCTGGACGAGGCAACCATCGCGGCGATGACCGGCTTTGGTCAGGAGGAGGATCGCAAGCGCACCTTGCAATCCGGGTTCGACCTGCACCTGACCAAGCCGGTGGAGTCCGGCCAGATCTCCCGCCTGCTGAACGACCTCGATTGAGCGCGCCGGTGACGGGCCATGCCCGTCAGTGCTCCGTCAATGTCGGGTCGCGCCGGTCGAGGGCTGCGACTCGCGGGACGGTGGCGGTGTGTCGGAGCTGGACAGCAGGATTTCCACGGCCTCCTTGCGCTCCGCGATTTCCTGCCCGAGCGTATCGAGGTCCAGCGAGCTGGCCTCTACCTTCGGGAAGAGTTCGGTTTCCTCTTCCTGTACGTGATGCAGCACGTATTCGCTCAGCACGGTGAAGGTGGCGTTGAATAGCGGATCGCCTTCTTCCAGGCAGAGCAATTGCGCGATCAGATCCTTCGCCACTTCATGCTCTACCCTTGCTTCGTCGAGCAGGTCCGACTCCTGGAGGGCATCGCGCACGGCGGGGTAGAACACCTCTTCCTCGATCTGTGCGTGCACTTGTAGCGCCGTACAGGCTTCTTCGGCAATGCGCCGGGCCTCTGTCATGTCGTCCTTCTGTTTCTCGAACTGCTTGAACAGCGCCTTGACCTGCTTGTGGTCCGCCTTCAGCAAGGTCAGGGCGTCGTCAGAGGTCTTTTCGGATTTTTCCATGTTGATGGCTCCTCGGTGGAAATCGCCCGGGAATGGGCGAGTGCATCGAAGCAAGCCGCATACCTTGGGGGACGGCTTCGTCCGCATGCCGGAAATATGCGGTTGGGCTCGGGGTGGCGTGTGGCAATGCGGGAGTGCGCGCTGTAAGCAGGTAAAGAGACGTGGCAGCTCTTACAAAAACTCGCTCTTATTTATCGTGACGCGTTACAATATATGGGTCCTTTATCGTAACGGGTTACGGAAATGGCAAGGCAACCGGAAGACACGCAGACGCTGACCCTGCCGGAAATGACGGTTCCCAGGAAACGGGGCCGTCCGGTGACCGGTACGGCGATGACGGCGGCCGAGCGGCAACGCCGTCGTCGCCGGAAGATGCGGACGGGCGATTGGGAGACGGCCAAGGCGGCGCTAAACGTCACCGTGCCGTTAAAGGCCAAGAGTGCGATCGAGATCGCCGCCAAGGCTTCCGGGGTGAGCGTGGGGGAGCTGTTGCTGAAGCTCAGCAATGTGGCGAAGTGGATGCATCACGACTCGCCGGAACTGCTGCGCGATGCCATCGAAGACCTGCGCAGGACCATCCCGGTCTATCAGGGCGAGGGCGGCTGAACCCGCCTGTACATCTCGGCTAGTTGCCCCGCCTGGCCCGAGCGCCGGTGGCACGGCGCAACACCCACTGCAAGGCGGGCTGATTACGGTACTGGAAGGTGGTCTGTGTAATGGTGACTGCCACCGGTTTGCCGTCCAGCCGACGGGCCGTCACATGCAGGCTGCTGTGCCGACCGCGTTCGTGGACACGCGGCAGCAGTGCGCTGTTTTCCGTCTCTTCCAGCGCCAGCCGGGAAAGCGCACAACCGTGCAGGTCTTCCGGTGAACTGGCGCCAAACAGCGAGGCGGCGGCCGAATTGGTGAATGCCACCTGCCCGTCGCTGACGATCATCACCGCATCCGACAGTTGTTCCACCAGCAGGCGATAGCGCGCCTCGCTCTCCTGCAATTGCTCCGAAGCTGTCTTCAGCGCGACCCGTGCTTGTTCCCGTGCCTGCATTTCCTCGCGCAGCAGCGCATTCTGCTCGTCGAGCTGCACTTGCAGGTTGCGCAGCGTCAGATGGGTCTGAACCCGCGCCAGCACCTCGGCAATCTGGAAGGGCTTGGTCACGTAGTCCACGCCCCCGGCTTCGAAGCCGCGCGACTTGTCGTCGTCGTCCGCCAAAGCGGTCATGAAGATCACGGGAATGTCGCGGGTGCTCTCGCGCGATTTCAGGTAGTGGCAGGCGGCGAAGCCATCCATGCCGGGCATCATGATATCCAGCAGGATCAGGTCGGGCTGCACCAGCTCGGCCCGCTGGATGCCTTCCTCCGCATCCTGCGCGACCACCACGTCGTAGCCGTATTCCTCCAGGTGGTCGAGCAGCACCATCAGGTTGACCGGGGTGTCGTCGACGATGAGGATGGTGCCGGTAGTCGTACCGTCGGGCGGGTTGGCCGGTAGAGGGGTCATGGCGTGTGCCTCGTCAGCTGGGCCTGCACCAGGCGGAGGATGGCCTTGGACTGGCATTCGCGCGCCAGCCGGTCGAGCTTCTGGCAGAAGGCGGCAAACCGGGGGTCGAGGCCATCCAGGTAGCTGACCCGGCGGCGGATTTCCCGCATGTTGCCGGTCAGTGCGAGCTCATAGAGGATTTCCATCTCGTCGGGCGGCGGCGCGACCAGTTCGCCACCGGTGTCGCCGGCATCGGCGTCGGCGGTGGATTCCACCCGCCATTCCAGCCCCAGCAGGCGGCCGATCTGCGCGAACAGCTGGCCCTGTTCGACCGGCTTGGCCAGGAAACCGCTGGCGCCCGCGCTGAGGGTTTCGGCCTGGTGCTCCCAGCCGGCGCTGGCGGACACCGCAATGATCGGCAGCTGCCGCAACCCCGGCTGCTGGCGAAGCCGGCGAGTGGCCTCCAGGCCGTCCACACCGGGCATCACCACATCCATCAACACCAGGTGAGGATGTTCGGACAGTACCAGCTCTAGCGCCTGCATGCCGTCGGCGGCTTCGCAGACCTCGAAGCCGAGCGAGGACAGCAGATCCGCCAGCATGGCCCGGTTGGCCGGCACGTCGTCGACGATCAGGATCTTGTGCGGCGGCCCTTCGTAGCCCACCACCGCTTCCTCCACCGCCGTGGCAGGGAAGGTTTCCTCCTGGCTGACCAGGGCGGACAGCACAAACCAGAACTGACTGCCCTTACCGGGCTGGCTGTCGACATGGATGTCGCTGCCCATCAGTCGCACCAGTTGCCGGCTGATGGTCAGGCCAAGGCCGGTGCCGCTGGCGCGGCGCTGCGATTCGCCTACCTGCTCGAAGGGGTGGAAGATGGTGCTCAGTTGCTGGGCGGTCATGCCCACGCCGGTATCCTGCACCTCGAAGCGCATCCGTACTTCGCCGGCCGGGCTTTGCAGGCGCCGCACTGACAGGCGCACGCTACCTTGGTCGGTGAATTTCACCGCGTTGCCGAGCAGGTTCAGCAGCACCTGCCGCAAGCGTTTTTCATCCAGCAGTACCGCCTGCGGCAGTTCGGGCGAGGCGTCGAAGTCGAACAGCAGGTCTTTCTGCTCGGCCTTGACCCGGATGATGTCGGCGATCACGGTCAGGAAAGCGGACAGGTTCACCGGTTCGGGCAGCAGTTCCAGCTTGCCGGCTTCGATCTTGGAGACATCCAGGATGTCGTTGATCAAGGTCAGCAGGTGCTGGCTGCTTTGTTCGATGGTGTTCAGGCCGTTCACCTGGCGCTCGCCGATGGTCTTGTCGCGCTTGAGGATCTGCACGTAACCGAGCACCGCGTTGAGCGGCGTACGCAACTCGTGGCTCATGGTAGCGAGGAAGGCGCTTTTCACCCGATTGGCGATCTCCGCGCGTTCCTTGGCCACCTGCAGCTCGGCGGTGCGTTCGCGCACCAGTTCCTCCAGGTGGTCGCGGTGACGCATCAGCTCTTCCTCGGCGCGTTTGCGGTCGCTGATGTCGGTGGAGATGCCGCACACCCCGTAGACATGGCCGGTCATGTCCACCAGCTGGCACTTGGCGGTGAGGAAGGTCAGCACGGTGTCGCGGACGGGCACCCGGACTTCTTCGCTGCGTGGCGCTGCGTCTTCCAGCACCCGCTGGTCGAAGGCGCGGTAGCTTTCGGCGTAGTCGAAGGGGAACAGATCGTAGTCGGTCTTGCCGATGATCCATTCGCGGGTGACGCCGTACAGGTCCTCGAAGGCCCGGTTCACCAGTAGGTAGGCGCCTTCTACCGTCTTGATGAAGATCAGTGCACTGGCAGCGTCCATCACTGCTTGCAGCAGACGCTGGCTTTCTTGTAACGCATCGTCGGCCTGCTGGCGTTCGGTGGCTTCTGCCTGTAGCGCGTCGATGGTGGCGGCGAGCTCAGCGGTGCGTTCCTCGACCCGCCGCTCCAGTTCGTCGTGGGCGCGCCGTAGCGCTTCCTCAGCCTGGCTGCGGCCGATGGCATAGCGGATCGAACGTGCCAGCAGCGCGCTGTCGACCTGGCCCTTGACCAGGTAATCCTGCGCGCCGGACTGCACCGCCTGCACCGCGACTTCTTCGTCGGTGAGGCCGCTCAACACCACTAGCGTCGGCACCTTGGGGTCATGCATCAGTACGCGGTGCAGGGTGTCGATGCCGGCGCTTTCCGGTAGCCCCAGGTCCAGCAGCACGATGTCGGTGTTGCCGGAGGCGAGCCGGGCGAGGCCGGCGGTCAGGCTATCCGCCCAGTCCAGCTCGAAACTCAGCCCGCGCGCTTCGCCCAGCATGGTCTGGATCAGCCGGGCATCGCCCGGGTTGTCCTCGATCAGCAGCACGCGGATGGGCTTGACCATGTTTGCGGCTACCGGGGGAGGGTGACGACGGTGAACCAGAACTCCTCGATCATCTTCACGATGCGGATGAACTGTTCGAAGTCGACCGGCTTGCTGATGTAGCAATTGGCGTTGAGGTTGTAGGCCCGCGCGATGTCCTCTTCCGCCTGGGAGGTGGTCAGCACCACCACCGGGATGGACTTCAGCGCGTCGTCCGCCTTGATCCGGGCCAGTACCTCGCGGCCGTCCATGCGCGGCAGGTTGAGGTCGAGCAGGATCAGGTGGGGGCGAGGGGCATCGGTGTGCGGCGGCTGCCGGCGCAGGAAGTCCAGTGCCGCGACGCCGTCCTCGACCACGCTGAGATTGCTCCAGACCTTGAACTCCCGCAGCGCTTCCTGCGTAAGCCGCACGTCGCCGGGGTTGTCCTCGACCATCAGGATCTCGATGCGGTCCGGGGTGGGGTGGTCGCTCATGGCGTTTCTCCTGCTTCGACGGGCAGCGTGAATCGGAAGGTGGTGCCGGCGCCGGGCTGGGATTCCACCCAGATGCGGCCGCCGTGGCGTTCGACGATCTTTTTGCAGATGGCCAGCCCGATGCCGGTACCGGCATAGCTGCGGCGGCCGTGCAGGCGCTGGAACAACACGAAAATCCGCTCGAAATACTCTGGCGCGATGCCGATGCCGTTGTCGCGCACGGCAAATTGCCAGTTGTCGCCTTGCCGCTCGGCGGAGACTTGCACCACGGGCGGTGTCTCGCCGCGGAACTTGATCGCATTGCCGACCAGGTTCTGGAGCAGCTGGGTCAGCTGGCTCGCATCGGCCGGCAGGGTTGGCAGCTCGGAATACTGGACGGTGGCGCCGCTTTCCTCGATGGCGACGCGCAGGGTGCGCAGCACCACGTCCATCAGGGCATTGCAGTCCACCGGCTCGACCGGATGGGGGCGGGTGCCGACCCGGGAATAGCTCAGCAGGTCGTTGATGAGCGCCTGCATGCGCTGGGCGCCGTCCACTGCGAAACCAATGAAATCGTGCGCGTCCTCGTCGAGCCGGTCCTTGTAGCGCCGCTCCAGCAGTTGCAGATAGCTACCGACCATGCGCAGCGGTTCCTGCAGGTCGTGGGAGGCCACATAGGCGAGCTGCTCCAGCTCGGCGTTGGAGCGTTGCAGTGCCTCGGTCTGGCGCTGTAGCACGATCTCAGCATGGCGGCGCTCGCCGATCTCCACCTCCAGCTGCTGGTTGCTGGCATCGAGGGCGGCGGTGCGGGCCTTGACCAGCTCTTCCAGGTGATCCCGATAGCGCTGCAACTCCTGCTCGACCACGATGCGGCGGGCGACGTCGGCATTGAGCTCTCGGTTGCGGGCTTCCAGCTCGTCGAACAGTCCTTGCAGCGCCTGCCGGGTCAGCTCCAGGCTGCTGCCGAGCGCGCCGAGTTCGTCCTTGCGGGTCCACTGGAAGGGCTGGGCGAGTTCGCGGCGGGCGAGCCGCACCGACTCGTCCATCAGGCGCCGGATCGGGGCTAGCAAGCGGGCTTGCAGCAGCACGAAGATCAGCAGCAGGCTGAACAACAACTGGCCGCAGACAGTGAGCAGCAGCACTTGCCGCTCGTGCGCAACATCGGCATCCAGCCGGCCACTGTCCATTTGCAGGGTAACCGTGCCGACCGGGCGACGGTCGAACAGCACAGTCGCCGATTCGGTGAATTGACGGCCGGAACGCCTTTGGTTTTGCTGGGCAGAGAGGAAGGGGCGCTTATGGTCGTCCAGCACGGTGATGGACACCACCCGGCCGTCCGCCATCGAGGCCCGCAACAGCGCGTCGCCCAGGGAAGGGTCTACCCGCCATAGCGGTTGCTGCATGCCCTGGGTCAGAGTGTCCAGCAGGCGACGCTGATCCGCGCGCAAGCCCTCTGCCAGCGTGGTTTCCCGCTGGCTGAAGGTGAGGGTGCTGATCAGCGCGGCGGGGATCAACAAGCCGACGATCACGACCAGCAGGATCGCCCACCGCAAGCTAAAGCCCATAGACAGGACGCCCGTAAAGGCAGTGCCGGAGCCAGGGTTTGCTACCCCTTTTTGCCCGGTGCTGCCGCAGTCAAACGGTCCGCCCTCTCTATATCCATAGTACGTGGCCCCGCAAACGCAAGCGCGGTCGGCGGCCTGACTTGTCCTGCGGACTTGCTGAGTGTGCTGGGTGGCGCCGTTGCGACGCATCGCCAAGGAAAGCCGCGACAAGCAGTGGCATGTCCACTGACGCGAAACCAATTTCCCCGGTGGCTATCTAGACTTGCTTCCCGGGACGTTCATGCGCAGTGACCAAGGCAAGCCCGCCGGGGCCCGACTGCCCGTTGTTGCCCGGGTCGGGAGTCAACCATGCCGCATTCTGCTTTTGAAGCCTGTATCGAAGCGTGCAACCAGTGCGCGCAAGCCTGCGACCATTGCGCTGCATCCTGCCTGAAAGAGACCGACCCTGGCCGGATGGCCGACTGCATCCGGCTGGACATGGATTGCGCCCAGATCTGCCGTCTGGCGGCGGCGTTCATGTCGCGCGATAGCCAGTTCGTGCAGACCATCTGCGCTGCCTGTGCGGATGTCTGTGATGCCTGTGGCGAAGAGTGTGGGCGCCACCAGATGGAGCACTGTCAGGCCTGTGCTGCCGCCTGCAAGCGCTGTGCCGAAGCGTGTCGGCAGATGGCGGCGATGCCGCCATCCATGGCGAAGGGGCAGCGCGCCCAGCCACAGGCCGGCGCCCACTGAGCGTCGGGCTTTCTGCCCTTGTTTGCGTAGTGCATTCTGAGGATGCGCTCTCAATCTACGCCGGCCGATGGACGACGGTGGAAAGCACAAAACAGGTGGTGGTGTTCTGCACGCCCGGCAATTCGCTGATCTGCTTCCAGATCTCGTTGATGCGCTCGTGACTGTCGGCGCTGATCTGCACCATCAGGTCGATTTCGCCGCTGAGTACGGCGCAATCGGCCACCTCCGGAATGCGGGCGATGGCGGTGGTCACGTCGGCGCCGCGCATGCGGTCCTTGCGGTAGACCAGCATCACCGCGCGAACCGACTGGCTGGCCGTTGGCTGGGTCAGCCGGATGGTGTAGCCGGTGATGACCTTCAGCCCTTCCAGCCGGTCGATGCGCTGGCGCACCGACTGGCGGGACAGCCCCACCTTGCCGGCCAGCGTTGCCAGCGGGATGCGGGCGTCCGCCACCAGTTCGTCGAGGATCTTCTGGTCGGTCGCGTCGAGCTTGGTCGCGTCGGTCTTCATGCGGGGCTCCGTTTCGGACCAGCTAAGCGTCGATCAATTGCCGCAGCCGGGCGATGTGCGCCGGGCCGATGCCGCAGCAGCCGCCGATGATCTCTGCCCCTTGGTCCAGCCATTGCCGCCCCCAGCGGGAATAGCCGTCGGGGTCGAGGTCTGCGCGTAGTGTATCCAGATCCTCATTGGCCTGGGCATCCTCGCGCTGCGGCGGGAAGGCGTTGGCGTAGAGGCCGACCGGGATGTCGACGCTGAGGCGGGCGAGGGTGCTCCGCGCGGCGTCGAGCGCCGCGCTCATCACCTCGGGCTGGCTGCAGTTGAACAGCAGGGCGCTGGCGCCGGCTTCGACGGCGGCGGCGGTGGCATCCGCTACCGGCTCGCCGGAGCGCAGCTGTGGTTCGCCCGGCTCGACGTCGTCGTCCTTCAGGGTGAAGGAGATCCACAGCGGACGGTCGTCGTCGCCCAGCGCACGCCGCACGGCGCGGACCTCGTCGGTGCGGCTTTGTGTCTCGGCCAGCCACAGGTCGACATGGGGAGACAGGCCTTCGATCAGCGTCGACAGCACGGTTTGCGCCTGGTCGACGTCGAACAGGTCAGGCCGGTAGGAGCCGCCGGTGGGCGGCAGCGAGCCCGCCACCTTGGCCGGGCGGCCAGCTTGTGCAGCAGCTTGCCGGGCCAGTTGGCCGGCGAGCGCCGCCAGTTGCCGGCCTTCCGCATGAAAACGCGCCTCGCCGATATGAAAGGGCACCACCGCATAGCTGTTGGTGGTGATCACGTCCGCCCCGGCATTCAGGAAGGACTGGTGCACCACTTGCACCAGGCTAGGCGCCTCCATCAGCGCCAGCGCCGACCATTCCGGCTGCCGGAACGGCGCGCCGATGCGGTGTAGTTCGCGGCCCATGCCGCCGTCCAGCAGGGTGATCTTGCTCATCGGTCGTTGCCTTTCGTCAGGGTTTGGCCCGCTGCCCGGCTGTTTCTCCGGGCAAGACGGGGCCTGTCGGCCTTGCGCAGGGCAGGGCTGAGAGTCGTGTCGGGCCAAGGGAATGGGTTGGTTAGAGCGTGGCGAGCGCCTGCAGCATGTCCGCCTTCAGGTCGTCGATATGCTCCACGCCCACCGAATAGCGGATGAAGTTCACCGGGATGTCCGCCGCTTTCATCTGCGCTGGCGTCATGGTGCCGGCCCACATCGCGGCGGTATGGATGGCGAGCGAATCCACGCCGCCCAGGTTGCCGGCATTGGCGGGAATTTGCAGCGCGGCGACCAAGCGCTCCGCCTCGTGGTAGCCACCGCGCACACCGAACGCCACCACGCCACCGAAGCCCTGCATCTGCCGCCGGGCCAGTTCATGCTGCGGATGGCTGGGCAGGCCAGGGTAGAGCACCCGTTCGATCTGCGGCTGCTGCTCCAGGAAGGTGGCCAGCGCCAGCGCATTGGCGTTGATCTTCTCGATCCGCATCGGCAGGGTGCGCAGGCCGCGCAGCAGCAGCCAAGCGTCCATCGGCGACAGCACCGAGCCCAGGGTGATGTGGGTATGCCAGATTTCCTCGGCCAGCTCGCGGTTGGTGCAGATCACGCCGCCAGTCATGTCGTGGTGGCCGCCCAGGTACTTGGTGGCGCTGTGCACCACCACGTCCACACCCAGCTTTTGCGGCCGTTGGTTGATGGGCGAGGAGAAGGTGTTGTCCGCCACCGTCAGGATGCCGCGTGCCTTCGCCAGTTTGGTAACGGCGGCCAGGTCGGTCAGTACCAGCAGCGGGTTGACCGGTGTTTCCAGCAGGATCAGCCGGGTGTTGGGGCGGATGGCCGCCTCGAACGCAGCCGCGTCGGTCTGGTCGACCAGGGTCACCTCCACGCCGAATCGCTTCAGCATGTCGTCGAGCATCTTGGCGGTGCTCATGTAGTGACGGGTCTGCCCGATCACATGGTCGCCCGCCTTCACCAGCGCCAGCACGGTGGTGGTAATGGCGCCCATGCCGGAGGCGGTGACCAGCGCGGTCTCGGTGCCTTCGAGCTCGGCCATGATCTTCTTTACCCGCTCATGCACCGGGTTGCCGTAGCGGGTGTAGTTGCGGGGGTGCTGCGGCACGCTGGAAATCTCGATGAATTCCTGGCTGTCCGCTGCCTTGAACACGGCCGAGTAGTGGATGGCGGGGGCGACCGTCTTGTCGTCGGTCACGTCGCCGTCGGCGTGCACGGCCAGGGTTTCGAGCTGGTATCCCATGGGGTTTCCTTGTTTCTGTGTCAGCGGACCAGGTGCCGGTTGAGCCGGCCTTCGCCGTACTTCAACAGCACCGACATGGCCGCCGTGATGCCGACGTAGACGACGCCCGCCAGGATTAGCGCGTCGGTGGTGTAAGACTCGATGGACAAGCGCCGGGCGACGCCGGTCAGGTCCAGCACGGTGATGGTGCTGGCCAACGCGGTGGACTTCAGTTGCAGCACCACCTCGTTACCGAGCGTCGGCGCGACGATGCCGATGGCGCGCGGCACCACGATGTACCAGGTCACCATGAAGCGGCTCATGCCGAAGGCGGTGGCGGCTTCCTTCTCGCCCGCCGGCACGCCGATGATGCCGCCGCGGATGTCCTCGGCCATGTAGGCAGCGAGGTTCAGCGTCAGCGCCGTCAGCGCGCAGGAAAACGAACCCCCGACCACCAGCCACAGCGGCGATTGCCGGACGAAGGGGAACTGCGCCAGCCCGTAGTACAGCACGAAGATCTGTACCAGCAGCGGCGTGCCGCGGAACACCGACATGAACAGCCGGCTGGGCGTCGACAGCCATTTGCTTTCCGCGCTGCGAGCTACTGCCAGCGGCACCGCAAGCACGAAACCCAGCACGCAGGACAGCACCAGCAGTTGCAACGTGATCCACAGGCCTTGCAGCAGTTCCGGCCAAGCCTGCACGATGGGGGCAATCCATTCATTCATCGCCGGCTCCTCATGCCCGTGCCGCGTAACCGCGGCCGGCGCGTTTCTCGAAATAGGCGAATGCCGGGTTCGACGCCGCCAGCAAGGCCAGGTAGATCAGCCCGACCGCCGCATAGAACAGGAAGGGCTGCTTGGTGAACTGCGCGGCGATATTGGCCTTGCGCAGCATGTCCTCCAGCCCGACGATCGACACCAGCGAGGTGTCCTTCAGCAGGTTCTGCCACATGTTGTTCAGGCTGGGCAGGCAGATGCGCCAGGCCTGCGGCAGCCGCACGAACCACAGTGCCTGGAGGCGCGACAGACCATAGGCCCGGGCCGCTTCCATCTGCCCGGCCGGCACCGCCAGGAAGGCGCCACGGAACACCTCCGACGAATAGGCGCCGAACACCAGCGCCAGCGCCACCACCCCACCCGCGAACGGGCTGACGGTCAGCAAGCCGGAGAAATGCGTGTTGATCAGGTTGGACAGCCCGAAGTAGCAGATCAGCAGGATCAGGAACTCCGGGATGCCGCGCAGGAAGTTGGTGACCAGGAAGGCGCCACGGCTCAGCCAGCCGATCTCCGACAGCTTGGCGCAGGCCCAGGCCAGGCCGAGCAGCACGCCGAAGAACAGCGAGACGAAGGCGAGTTCCAGCGTCACCCAGGCGCCTTCCAGCAGCTGTGCGCTGTAGTTCAATAGCTCACCCATGGGGTGGGGGCTCCTTTCCGACGCGGGCCGGGGTGGGCCGCGCGTCTGCGTGAAGGTCGTCGCTCGTAGGATGCGTCCGCTTCGCTTGACGCATCCTACGAACGGAGGCGATTTACTTCGGCAAGATGCTGAACGGGAAGTAGCGCTTGTTCACCGACGCAAACGTGCCGTCCGCCTGCACCTGACCGATCGCCTTGTCGAACTGCGCCTTCAGCGTTGCGTCGCCCTTGCGCACCGCGATGGCGGTGCCTTCGCCGAAAATCTCCAGGTCGTTCACCGGCTTGCCGACGAAGTCGAAGCCATCCTTCTTGCCGGCCTTGGCGATCCAGTCGTAGGCCACCGTGTTGTCGGCGAATACCGCGTCGACGCGGCCGGATTGCAGGTCCAGCCAGGCCTCGTCCAGCGTCTGGTAGACCTTCACGTTGATGCCGGACTTGAAGGTGGGCTGGCGTTTGCGCAGGTAGCTTTCATGGGTGGAGGCGGTCTGCACGCCGACCGTCTTGCCCTTGAGCGTGCCGGGGTTTTCGCTGATGGCCGAGCCCTTCTTGGCCACGTACTGCACCGGCGCGGTGGTGAAGATGCGGCTGAAGTCGACCGACTTCTCGCGCTCGGCGGTCTTGGACATCTGCGCCAGCACCGCGTCGATCTGCTTGGCCTTCAGCGCCGGGATCAGCGCGTCGAAGTCCATGGTCACCCATTCGCAGGTCACCTTCATCGACTCGCACATCTTCTTGCCGATCTCGATTTCCATGCCCTGCAGCTTGCCGGACGAATCCTTGTATTCGAACGGTGCATAGTCGGCCAGCGTGCCGATGCGGACCACCGGGGCGGCCTGGGCGGCACTTGCGAGCGAGAGACCGACGACGACCGAGGACAGCAGCTTCTTCATGGCGTTTCCCTTATGCGAGTGTGTAGTGGGTGTGGGTGATCAAATGATGCTGGACAGGAATTTCTGGAATCGCGGCGACTTCTGGGTGGCGAACACCTCGTCCGGCTTGCCGTCTTCCTCGATGCGGCCCTGGTGGACGAACACCACGCGGCTGGCCACTTCGCGGGCAAAGCCCATCTCGTGGGTGACCACCAGCATGGTGCGGCCCTCGT
This sequence comes from uncultured Neisseriales bacterium, assembly GCA_966211475.1. Lineage (GTDB taxonomy): Bacteria > Pseudomonadota > Gammaproteobacteria > Burkholderiales > Leeiaceae > Leeia. The sequence goes on along the minus strand of CBIHQA010000033.1, from coordinate 371 downwards.
CGGCGAGCGAGCGCATCACCTTCAGCACCTCGCCGACCAGCTCTGGGTCGAGTGCGGCGGTGGGTTCGTCGAACAGCATCACCTCGGGTTCGGTCGCCAGCGCCCGGGCGATCGCCACCCGTTGCTGCTGGCCGCCGGACAGCTGGTTGGGGTAGTGGTTGCGCTTGTCCGCGAGGCCCACCTTCTCGAGCATGGCGAGCGCCTTGGCTTCCGCCTCCGGCTTGCTGACGCCGAGCACCTTGATCGGCACGAACATCACGTTCTGCAGCACCGTCATGTGCGCCCACAGGTTGAACTGCTGGAACACCATGGCCAGCTTGCGGCGCATGCGGTTCACCTGCTTCGGGTCGGCCGGGACGGGCTTGCCGTCG
>CBIHQA010000032.1:0-15500 GCA_966211475.1 uncultured Neisseriales bacterium | reverse complement strand
TTGAAGGTGTGCGAGCACTTCATCACCATCTCGTAGCCCGGCAACACCAGGTTCAGCTCGAACAGGCGCTTGGCTTCGGACTCGAACTCGCCGAACCAGCGGAATAGCAGTTCGGTGTTGGCATGCTCGAAGTTGTAGGTGGACTGCTCTACCTCGTTCTGGTGGAACACATCACGGTAGTAGGTCTTGTGGCCATCCGGCGATTGCGCCCACAGCAGGTCGTAGACGTTCTCCACGCCCTGGATGTACATCGCCAACCGTTCCAGACCGTAGGTGATCTCACCCAGCACCGGCTTGCAGTCGAGGCCACCAGCCTGCTGGAAGTAGGTGAACTGGGTGACTTCCATGCCGTTCAGCCAGACTTCCCAACCCAGGCCCCAGGCGCCCAGCGTCGGGGACTCCCAGTCGTCCTCGACGAAGCGGATGTCGTGCTGCGTCGGGTCCACACCCAGTGCGCGCAGGCTGTCGAGGTACAGCTCCTGCAGGTTGGACGGGCTCGGCTTCATCGCCACCTGGTACTGGTAGTAGTGCTGCAGGCGGTTCGGGTTCTCGCCGTAGCGGCCGTCCTTCGGGCGGCGCGACGGCTGCACATAGGCCGCACGCCACGGCTCGGGGCCAACGGAGCGCAGGAAGGTAGCGGTGTGGAAGGTACCGGCGCCCACTTCCATATCGTAAGGCTGGAGAATGGCGCAGCCTTGCTGCCCCCAGAAATTGGACAGGGTTAGAATCAGGTCCTGGAACGTGCGCATGTCGGCATCTGCCCGAAAGTCGGTGTGAATCAAAAGGGCTTGATTTTACTTGCATTGATGGCCCGGTAGAAGCCGCTGCCGCATCCTTTCGGACAACAGGCCGCAGAAAGCCGGCTCGAGGAAGCCCCATGGCAGACCCGCTCTCCCCTTGCTACCTGTCCGACGAACTGCGTGCGCTGGAGGCCTCCGCACACGATGCCGAGCCACCGTTGATGGAGCGTGCCGGCCGTGCGGCGGCGGAATGGCTGCGTCTGCATGCCGCGCCTTCCGCCCGGCTGCTGGTGATCGCCGGCCCCGGCAACAACGGCGGGGATGCACTAGTGGTCGCCCGACTGCTGCGGGAATGGGGTTACCGGCCGGATGTGGTTCTGTTGGGAGAGCCAGCAAGGCTGCCGGCCGACGCCGCCTTAGCCTGGCAAGCCTTCCAAGCCGCCGGTTGCACCGCCACAGACAAGCTGCCGTCGCAGCAAAACTGGGACTGGATCGTCGACGGCCTGTTCGGCGTCGGGCTGAACCGCCCACCCGCCGCGCAGTTCGAGACCGCCATTGCCTACATCAACCGCTGCACGGGCCGGGTGCTGTCGCTCGACATCCCGAGCGGATTGAACGCCGATACCGGACAACCGCCCGGGCTCTGCGTGGCCGCCAGTCACACCCTCAGCTTCCTCGGCTGGAAACCCGGCCTGTTCACCGGCGCCGGCCGGGATTTCTGCGGACAGCTTTCCCTCTCCAGTCTTGGCGTGGCCGAAGGCAACGCCACTGGCGCACTGGTGGACCATCCCCCTACCCTGCCCGCACCACGCTGCCACGACTCGCACAAGGGACGATATGGCACGGTCGGTGTCGTCGGGGGCGCAACCGGCATGGTCGGTGCCGCCTGGCTGGCTGGTCGGGCCGCACAGGCGGTGGGGGCCGGCAAGGTGCAGGTCGGCACGCTGGCGCCATCGGAATTCGACCCCAGCGCCCTGCAACTGATGTGCGGCGACCCCGGGCAGCTCGTCAGCCAGCCGCTGGCCGCCCTCGCGCTCGGCCCGGGGCTGGGCGACAACGATGCAGCCCATTCGCTGCTTTCCCTCGCCCTGGCAGGCACCGCTCCGCTGGTTCTGGATGCCGATGCGCTGAACCTGTTGGCGGCGGACGCCGCACTGGTCACCCAACTGGTGGCCCGCAATACCCCGGCAGTTCTCACCCCCCACCCGCTGGAAGCCGCACGCCTGCTAGGCCAGTCAACGGCCGACGTGCAGGCGGACCGCGTCGCGGCAGCGCGCCGGCTGGCCCGGACGGTCAATCATCCGGTGGTGCTGAAGGGCTCCGGCAGCGTGATCGCCCTGCCGGATGGCCGCTGGTGGGTCAATGCAAGTGGGGGGCCGGCGCTGGCAAGCGCCGGCATGGGCGATGTGCTGACCGGCATGGTTGCCGGCCTCGCCGCGCAGGGGCTGGTCCTGTTCGATGCACTGCTGACCGGCGTCTGGCTGCATGGTCAGGCCGGAGAGGACGCCGCGGCCGCCACCGGCGGCCCGCTGGGGGTGAGCGCGGAGGAAGTCATCCTGGCCGCGCGCCGACGGCTCAATGCGTTGGTATACGGCCCGAAGCAGAGTCGCAACGGCTGGGATCAGTAACGGCTGACGCCCTCACGCTCGATCCGCACCCGGTCGCCGACGCGCATGTCGCCGATCTCGGTCTGCTGAACCACCCGCTCGGAGCCGTCGGACAGACGCACCGTCACCCGGTAGTAGGTCGAGGTGTTGCGGTTGTGCTTCTCGACCTCGTTCCCGACGATGGCGCCGCCCACCACTCCGGCCACGGTCGCGAGATCCCGGCCGCTGCCGTTGCCGATCTGGTTGCCAACCACGCCGCCGACGACGCCACCGACCACCGCACCGGCGCCGCTGGTGCCCTGGCGCTCGTCGACGCGCTCGATCTTCACCACGCGCCCATACAGCACACGGTAGCTCGGCTGGGCTTCCTGCACCACGGTCACAGTGCGGTGCGGCGGCGTGCTGCACGCCGCAAGGCCCAGCGCCATCATGATGCCGACCATGTACTTGTGCTTGGCTTGCAGATTGTTGGCTTGCATGTGCGCCCCCTCTTCCATGTGGGTGATTGAAGTTAGGGAACAGCATCCGGCAGAAGTTGTCCGGCAGCATGAATCCAGGCTGAACATCCGGTCACCGGGGTGGTAAAGAAATGTAACGGCAGGACGGCGGGGAGACGAAGTAGAAACACTTGGCGGAAGCGGTGAGATTCGAACTCACGGAGGGCGTAAACCCTCGGCGGTTTTCAAGACCGCTGCCTTAAACCACTCGGCCACGCTTCCATTGTGAACTGCATTGTGACATCCACCAGCCGTGCTGCGCACGGCGCGGTTTTGGCTACGGGCTTCGCCCTGCGCCGCCACCCACCTGCGGTGGGTGGTCAAGACCGCGGCTTATAAACCACTCGGCCACGCTTCCGGGGAAAAACAGGCCCGCAACCGAGGGCTGCGGGATGCGACAAGGCCGCCATTCTACCAGCAGCGCCAGCCATATGCAGCGCCTCCGGGCTGGAAACTTGCCAGCCAAGGGGATAGTCTTATGTATCGCGGCGATAGCGCCGAGCAACCTAAGATTGTCGAAGGAGATTCCATGCAACCGTACGGTGTACCGATGAACAACGCGTCGGTGTCCGTGTCCGCCGAACGCAACCGTGTGCTGCGCAACACCTACGCGCTGCTGGGCTTGTCGATGATCCCGACGGTGGCAGGCGCGCTGCTCGGCATCCAGTTCCGTTTCCTCCCGTCGCCGATGATGGGGTTGCTGCTGTTCTTCGGCGTGAGCTTCGGCGCGTTCTACGCGATCAATCGCACCAAGGACAGCGCGCTGGGCGTGGTGTGGCTGCTGGCCTACACCTTCTTCATGGGCTTGTGGCTGTCGCAGCTGCTGCAGTTTGCGCTGCGCTTCCCGAACGGTGGCCAGGCGATCGCGCTGGCAACCGGCGGTACCGGGGTGATCTTCCTGGGCATGTCGGCCATCGCGACGGTGACCAAGCGCGATTTCAGCTTCCTGGGCAAGTTCCTGTTCATTGGCTTGCTGCTGGCCATCGTGGCATCCGTCGCCAATATCTGGCTGCAGATGCCGGCGCTGGCGCTGACGGTGTCCGCGGCAGTCTGCGCGATCATGAGCCTGTACATCCTGTTCGATGTCAGCCGGATCGTGAACGGCGGCGAGACCAACTACATCACCGCCACGCTGAACATCTACCTGGACGTGTACAACCTGTTCCAGAACCTGCTGTTCCTGATCCTGGCGCTGACTGGCAACAGCCGCGACTGATCTGTCCGCTCGGAATGAAAACGGGGAGCCTGTGCTCCCCGTTTTTCTTTAGGCCCTCAGCATTCAAATGAATGCCCCCGCTCAGCGCGCCGGGCCCTTGAGATAGTTGTTCTTCACCCGCACATAATGTTCAGCCGAATAGCGCAGGTAAGCGATCTCCTGCTCGGTAAGCGGCCGCACGGCCTTGGCAGGGCGCCCGACGTACAGCCAGCCGGATTCCAGCCGCTTGCCGGGCGATACCAGGCTGCCTGCGCCCAGCATCACGCGGTCTTCGATCACCACGTCGTCCATCACGATGGAACCCATGCCGACCAGCACGTCGCTGCCGATGGTGCAGCCGTGCAGGATCACGCTGTGGCCGATGGTCACGTGGTCGCCGATCACCAGTGGCGAGCCTTCGGGCTTGTCCGGCGTCTTGTGCGAGACATGGCACATGGTCAGGTCCTGGATGTTGCTGCACCTGCCGACGCGAATGCTGTTGACGTCGCCGCGCAGCACGGCTTGGCACCAGATGGAGGCATCGTCGCCCAGTACCACGTCGCCGATCACCTGGGCGGAATCGTGCAGAAAAGTGGACTCGCCGATCTGGGGATAGGTATCGAGGTAGGGCGACAAAGGCATGGGACTCTCCGCTGGAACGTTTGACCTGCCAGTATAATCTGAACGAAACGCCGCTTCGCCGTGCCCTGCGTGCAGGAACGGCGTGCTCACCAAGAGGATCAAGATGAATCCGTTGCTCGACTTTTCCGGCCTGCCGCGTTTTTCCGCCATCCAGACCGAGCATGTCACCCCGGCGCTCGACCAGCTGCTGACCGAAGCCCGCGCCACCATCGACCGCCTGCTAAGCGAAGTCGCCGTGCCCACCTGGAGCGGCTTCGTGGCGCCGCTGGATGAGTCGCTGGAACGCCTGTCGCGCGCCTGGGGCGCTGTCGGCCATCTGAATGCGGTGATGAATTCGCCGGCTCTGCGCAGCGTGTACGAGGAAAACCTGGTCAAGGTCACCCAGTTCTATACCGAGCTCGGCCAGAACCTGGCGCTGTTCCAGCGCTACAAGACGCTGGCCACTTCGCCCACCTACGCCGGCCTGAATACGGCGCAGAAGAAGCTGATCGAGAACGAACTGCGCGACTTCCGCCTGTCCGGCGCCGAGCTGCCAGAAGACAAGAAGACCCAGCTCAAGGCCGTCCACGAGGAGCAGGCCGATCTGTCCAACCGCTTCTCCAACAACGTGCTGGATGCGACCGACGCCTGGGAACGCATCATCGATGACCCCAACCAGCTCGAAGGCGTGCCGGAAGACGTACTGGAGATGTTCCGCCAGGCCGCGGAGGCCGACGGCAAGACCGGCTGGAAGCTGACGCTGCAGATGCCCTTCTACCTGCCGGTGATGCAGTACTGCGCCAACCGGCCGCTGCGCGAGGAGCTGTACCGCGCCTACGTGACCCGCGCCTCCGAATTCGGCCCGGCCGAGCGGGACAATACGCCGCTGATCAACCGCCTGCTGGCGCTGCGCCAACAGGAAGCGGAGTTGCTGGGCTTCCACAGCTATGCCGAGCTGTCGCTGGAAACCAAGATGGCGGACAGTCCGGCGCAGGCCACCACCTTCCTGAATGACCTCGCGGTCCGCGCCAAGCCCTTCGCCGAGCGCGATGTGGCGGAACTGCGCATGTTCGCCGCTGAACAACTGGGGCTGGCCGACCTGCAGATGTGGGACGTGCCGTTCGCCTCCGAAAAACTGCGTGAAGCCCGCTACGCCTTCTCGGAGCAGGAAGTGAAGCGCTACTTCCCCGAGCACAAGGTGCTCGCCGGCCTGTTCGGCGCCTTCGAGCGGCTGTTCGCGATCCGCGTAGAGGAAACGCCGGCCGAGACCTGGCACCCGACGGTGCGCTTCTATTCGCTGAAGGATGCGCAGGGTGAGCTGATCGGCCAGTTCTACCTGGATCTCTACGCCCGCGCAGCCAAGCGCGGCGGTGCCTGGATGGACGATGCGATCACCCGCAACCTGCACGGCGCCACGGTGCAGAAGCCGGTAGCCTACCTGGTCTGCAACTTCTCCGCGCCGGTCGGCAACGAGCCGGCCTATTTCAGCCACGACGAAGTGCTGACACTGTTCCACGAATGCGGCCACGGCCTGCACCACCTGCTGACCCGCATCGACGTACGGGGCGTGGCCGGCATCAACGGCGTGGAGTGGGATGCGGTGGAGCTGCCCAGTCAGTTCATGGAGAACTTCTGCTGGGAATGGGACGTGCTGTCCGGCATGAGCCAGCATGCGGACACCGGCGAACCGCTGCCGCGCACGCTGTACGACAAGATGATCGCCGCGAAGAACTTCCAGAGTGGCATGCAGATGGTGCGGCAGCTGGAATTCTCGCTGTTCGACCTGGCCATCCACGACGGCTTCGTGCCCACCGCGGAGAAGACCGTCCAGCAAGTGCTGGATGAAGTCCGCCGCAAGGTGGCCGTAGCGATCCCGCCTGACTACAACCGCTTCCCGCAGAGCTTCAGCCATATCTTCGGCGGAGGCTACGCGGCCGGCTACTACAGCTACAAGTGGGCAGAAGTGCTATCGGCCGATGCCTACGCGGCCTTCGAAGAGGAAGGCGTGTTCAACCCGGCAACCGGGCGGCGCTTCCTTGATGAGATCCTCGCGGTCGGTGGTAGCCGGCCCGCGATCGAATCGTTCCGCGCCTTCCGCGGCCGCGATCCGGAAGTGGACGCGCTGCTGCGCCACAGCGGGCTGGTTGCCGCCTGACCTCTTCCGCCACAGTGCCTGCATGACGTGCGGTTCCCGTCGTCATGCAGGTGTCCTGTGTCTGCATCCCGTCACGTCCGGAACGCCCTTGAGCTCGCCGCGCTTGCCAAGCGGCAATATGTCGATTACAAGTGCAAGCATGGGAAACCGATTCTCTTTCATCCGACGCACCGCTACCGGTGCAGCCTTGGGTGTGGCCTTCGGCCTGTGGGCGCTGATCGCGCATGCGGCTGAATTTGCCGAAGTGCAGGGCCTGGTCAATGCCAACGTCCGCAGCGGCAACTCGGAACACGCCCGGATCGTCCGTTCCGTCGCCCCAGGTACGCACCTGGAGGTACTGGCCAAGGACACCACCTTTACCCAGGTCAAGCTGCCGGATGGTGCCGAAGGTTGGGTACTGAACCGCCTGCTACGCTACAACGTGAAGGGCGACGCCCCGCCGGCAAGCGCGCCGCAAGCGGCAGAAGTGACCGCCGAAGCGCCGGCCTCCGGCCTGCCGGTCCCCCGCGCAGAGCGGGTGGCCTCGGCGCCGGCACCGGTTGCTGCACCGGCTACCTGGCAGGACCGGCTCGCGCTATTGGCACCCTTCCTCACTGACTGGCGTTGGTGGGGGGCGACCGGCGGCGCCTTCGTGCTGGGCCTGCTACTCGGTATAATTGGCTTGGACCGGCATTACAGGAAGCGTCTTCATGGCCTGCGCATCTAGATTCACCCCGGCGGGATTGCTCGCCCTGACGGTACTACTGTCGCTGCCCGCGATGGCGGCGACCTACATCTGGACCGACCCGGCTACCGGCCGCAAGGTCTACTCCGACCAGCCGCCGCCGCCCAACGTCAAGGACGCGCAATCCAAGCAGCTCGGCGGCAACCTGGTCAGCGGGGACGTTCCCTTCGCCGTGCAGGACGCCATGCGCAAGAACCCGGTGGTGCTCTACGCCAACAACTGCCCGCCTTGCAAAGACGCGGTGAAGCTGCTGAGCGACCGTGGCATCCCGTACACCAGCAAGAACCCGGAATCCGACCCGAAGGTCGCGGATGAGCTGAAAAAGCTGATCGGCGCCCTGCAAGTGCCGGTGCTATCCGTCGGCGGCAAGCCCTTGTCCGGTTTCGAAGCCGGTAGCTGGAATTCGGCACTGGATGCAGCCGGTTACCCGAAGACGGCCCTGCGCGGCATCAAGGTGCCGACCACCGACACCAAGCCGGCTTCGGCAGCCAAGCCGCCTGCGGCAAAAACCCCATCCTGATCTCTCGCGGGCGCTTCGGCGCCCGCTGTCTTTTGGGCGACGCCCGCGGCTTACAGTACGGCCTCGGCCCGGCGATTCATCAGGTGCATCAGGCTGTCGGTGCGCAGGCTGGTGAACAGGCTCACCCGGAACTTCAGCAGGTAGAACGCCCGAGCAAACGCCCGGCGCCGCGCATTGGCATTGCCGGTGATGGCGGCGGGGTCCGGAATGCTCCAGTGTGTGACGACAGAGCGGCCGGGCCATACTGGGCAAGGCTCTCCGCTCGCGCTGTCGCAAATGGAGATGATGAAGTCCAGCTCCGGCGCATCGGCCTGGGCAAACACGTCCCATGACTTGCTGCGCAGGCCCGCCACCTGGAAGCCCATCCGATGCAGTAGATCCAGCGCATACGGATTCACACGGCCTGCCGGCGTGGAGCTGGCGCTCCAGGCACGAATGCGCCCCCGTCCCAGTTGGTTGAACAGGGCCTCGGCAAAGATGCTGCGTGCGGAGTTGCCGTTGCTCAGCACGAGTACGTGAAAGGGACGATCCATGGAAGGCAGCGGAAAAGAAAGCCGTTTTTCGGGCAATGGCCCGGATTCGGCGGGAGGGCCAGATTACGCCGGGATTGTGAAGCTGGAATGACGGCGATGCTCGGGTGGCATGTGCGCTGTCCAACGACATCGTCCGTTCGCCGCTTCTCGATACCGGATGATCGCCCCCTCGGGCCGAGGTACTATTGCGCCAGAACCTGCGAGCCTGCCCACGACGGACACTCCGCGCTCGCAAAGCCAACATCCACCTAGCGAAAACAGCCCCCATGCGCCTCGCCACCTGGAACGTCAATTCCCTCAATGTCCGCCTCCCCCATGTCCTGCAATGGCTGGAATCGACACGCCCCGACGTGCTCTGCCTGCAGGAACTGAAACTGGAGGACACGAAATTCCCGCGCGCCGCGCTGGAAGAAGCGGGTTATCACCTCGCCTACACCGGGCAGAAGACCTACAACGGGGTCGCCATCATCTCCCGCCATCCGCTGCTCGACGTGCAGGCGAACCTGCCCAACCTGGAAGACCCGCAGCGGCGCCTGATCGCCGCCACGGTCGTCGCGCCGGGCGTGGAGCCGCTGCGGGTGGTCTGCGGTTACTTCCCCAACGGACAGGCTCTGACGTCGGAGAAATACCCGTACAAGCTGGGCTGGCTGACCGCCCTGACCAGTTGGCTGAAGGAAGAGCTGGCACGCTATCCGCGACTGGCCCTGCTGGGCGACTACAACATCGCGCCGGAAGACATCGACGTGCACGACCCAAAGGCCTGGGAAGGCCAGGTGCTGGTCAGCCCGCCGGAACGGGATGCCTTCCGGGCGTTGATCGGCTTGGGGTTGGTCGACTCCTTCCGCCACCTGAGTCCACAAGCGGAGAAGGCCTTTACCTGGTGGGATTACCGTCTAAACGGTTTCCGCCGGGACCTGGGTCTGCGCATTGACCACATCCTGCTGAGCCCCGCCCTGCTGGCGGACCTGAAGGCCTGCCAGATCGACCGCGAACCACGTGGCTGGGAGCGTCCCAGCGACCATACGCCGGTGGTGGTGGACCTGGCGCCCTGCGCTTGATCCAGCCATGAAACAAGGCGCCACCCCAGGTGGGACGGCGCCTTGTCTTTTGCAAGTCCGGTTTCAGCCCCGCGAATGCAGACCGACCACATTACCTTCGGTATCGCGGAAGATCGCGAAGTAGCCAATCTCCGGCGAAATGGCGGTCTTCGGCACCACGATGCTACCGCCCGCATCATTCACCCGGTCCAACACGACCTGCAGGTTGGTACCGGCATTCAGGTAGATCTTCACCCCCTGTTCCGACGGTACGGAGCCTGCCTGCACCGCGTCCTCGCGCCACACCAGGCTGCCGCCGACACCCGGCGGCTGATGAGGAAAAATGGCCATGCGTGAGCCGAGCATGCTGTTGTCGCGCGTAAAGCGGGCGTCGAACAGCGCCTCGTAAAAGTGGACGGCCCGGTCAAAGTCGTAGGTGGGGATTTCAAACCAGTTCACGGCGTTCATGCGTTGCTCCTTCGTTTCGATGTGATGGACGACGGAGGCAGTATGCAAACGTGCTGCTGACACCTTGGCGTCAGCAGCGAAGCTGCCGGATGTTCACATCCCGAAAACGAGAAAGCCGCCTTGAGGGCGGCTTTCTGCGTGATGGCGAACCCGGTCGCGTCAGACGATATCCAGGTGGTCCAGCCCGGCCAGGATGTCGCGATTCTTCGCTTCCTTGCTTTCCAGCTTGATGCGCAGCCGCAGGTCGTTCACCGAGTCGGCGTTGCGCAGTGCGTCCTCGTAGGAGATCAAGCCCGCCTCGTGCAGGTCGAACAGCGCCTGGTCGAAGGTCTGCATGCCCAGTTCGCGGCTCTTGGCCATCACTTCCTTGATCTCGTGCACCTCGCCCTTGAAGATCAGGTCGGAGATAAACGGCGAGTTGAGCATGATTTCCACCGCCGGTACCCGGCCCTTGCCAGAGCGGATAGGGATCAGGCGCTGCGACACGAAGGCCTTGAGGTTCAGCGACAGGTCCATCAGCAGCTGCTGGCGCCGCTCTTCCGGGAAGAAGTTGATGATGCGGTCCAGCGCCTGGTTGGCGGAGTTGGCGTGCAGCGTAGCCATGCACAGGTGGCCGGTTTCGGCGAAGGCAATGGCGTAGTCCATGGTTTCGCGGTCGCGGATTTCGCCGATCAGGATCACGTCCGGCGCCTGCCGCAGGGTGTTCTTCAGCGCCGCGCCCCAGTCATGCGTATCCACCCCGACCTCGCGCTGCGTCACGATGCAGTTCTTGTGCTCGTGGACGTATTCGATCGGGTCTTCGATGGTGATGATATGGCCGTAGGAGTTCTCGTTGCGGAAACCCACCATCGCGGCCAGCGAAGTCGACTTACCGGAGCCCGTGCCGCCCACGAAGATCACCAGTCCGCGCTTGGTCAGCGAGATGTCCTTCAGCACGATCGGGAGGGTCAGCTCTTCGAAGGTCGGGATCACCGTGTTGATGGTCCGGAACACCAGCCCGACCTTGTTCTGCTGCACAAAGGCATTCACCCGGAAGCGGCCAATGCCAGGCGGGCTGATGGCGAAGTTGCACTCGTTACTGGCTTCGAACTGTTCGGCCTGGCGGTCGTTCATCACGGCGCGCGCCAGTTCCTTGGTGTGCTGCTGGGTGAGGTTCTGGTTGGAGACCGGCGTGATGCGGCCATCCACCTTCACGGCCGGCGGGAAATCGGCGGTGATGAACAGGTCCGACCCCTTCTTTGCGACCATCAGCCGCAGCAGGTCGTGCATGAATTTGGTTGCCTGGTCGCGTTCCATCATTCCACTCCTGGGCTACCGACGTAGCGCCGAATCCAATAGCAGCAGACGGGCGCAAAGCATGCTTTGCCGCCCGTCCGCCTCTCCTTGATTGCGCCCATCTCTCGGCGGGCGCGGCTGTTCGCGGCCTGCCTTAGCTGAACAGGTCCTTGTTCTGCGCCCGGGTCCGGGCTTCGGCCGGTGCCACCAGGTTGCGTCGCACCAGGTCCTGCAGACACTGGTCGAGCGTCTGCATGCCCAGGCCTTGGCCGGTCTGGATCGCCGAATACATCTGCGCAACCTTGTTTTCGCGGATCAGGTTTCGGATGGCCGGCGAACCGATCATGATTTCGTGCGCCGCCACCCGGCCGGCACCGTCCTTGGTCTTCAGCAGCGTCTGCGAGATCACCGCACGCAGCGATTCGGACAGCATCGACCGCACCATTTCCTTTTCCGCCGCCGGGAACACGTCGATGATCCGGTCGATGGTCTTGGCGGCCGAACTGGTGTGCAAGGTACCGAACACCAGGTGGCCGGTTTCCGCGGCAGTCAGCGCCAGACGCACGGTTTCCAGGTCGCGCATTTCGCCGATCAGGATCACGTCCGGGTCTTCCCGCAGCGCGGCGCGCAGGGCGTTGTTGAACGACAGGGTATGCGGGCCGATTTCGCGCTGGTTGATCAGGCACTTCTTCGATTCGTGCACGAATTCGATCGGGTCCTCGACGGTGAGGATGTGACCGTATTCGGTGTCATTGATGTGGTTGATCATCGCGGCCAGCGTGGTCGACTTGCCCGAGCCGGTCGGGCCGGTCACCAGCACGATACCGCGCGGCTGGTCGGCGATGTCCTTGAAGATCTTCGGGGCGTTGAGCTCTTCGAGCGTCAGCACCTTGGACGGAATGGTCCGGAACACGGCGCCCGCGCCGCGGTTCTGCACGAAGGCGTTCACCCGGAAGCGGGCCAGGTTGGGGATTTCAAACGAGAAGTCGCACTCGAGGTTTTCCTCGTAGTACTTGCGCTGCCCGTCGTTCATGATGTCGTACACCATGTCGTGCACGTCTTTGTGCTCGAGCGGCGGTACGTTGATGCGACGGACATCCCCGTGCACCCGGATCATCGGCGGCAGGCCGGATGACAAGTGCAGGTCCGATGCCTTGTTCTTTACCGAAAACGCCAAGAGCTCCGCGATTTCCATTTATACTCTCCCACGCGCTGAATGACCGCAAACGCAGCGGTGATGCGCCTTCCAAGCCAACCAGCGGTTAATCAATCCATTATGGGTGGAATCTCTGACGCCTTGCAAGGTGTGAAATCGCGGCTCGATGCCGCCTGCCTCGCCGCCGGACGCCCGGCGGGCGACGTAGCCTTGCTGGCAGTGAGCAAGACGTTTCCCGCCGATACGGTACGCGAAGCGTTCGACGCCGGCCAGCGTGCCTTTGGCGAAAATTACGTGCAGGAGCTGACCGAGAAGTCGGACGCGCTTGCCACCTTGCCGATCGAATGGCATTTCATCGGCCCGCTCCAGAGCAACAAGACCCGCCCGGTGGCCGAACGTGCCAGCTGGGTGCATGCCATCGACCGCCTGAAGATCGCCGAACGCCTCTCCGCCCAGCGGCCGGAACACCTGCCGCCGTTGCAAGTCTGCATCGAGGTGAACGTGAGCGGAGAAACGACCAAGCACGGCGTCGCACCAGCCGCGGTACTGGCCCTGGCCCGTCAGGTGGCCGCCCTGCCCCGCCTGCAACTGCGCGGCCTGATGGCGATCCCCGCCCCTGCCGACGACCTGGCCGGGCAGCGTGTACCGCTCCGCGCGCTGCGAGAACTATTCGATCAACTGATTGGCGAAGGCTTGCCGCTCGATACCCTGTCGATGGGCATGTCGGCGGACCTCGAAGCCGCCGTGCTGGAGGGTGCCACCATGGTGCGCATCGGCTCCGCCATCTTCGGCAGCAGACCCCGCCCCGCGAGTACCCCGACATGAAACGCTTCTTCTCCGTCCGCCTGCTCCTGTCCTGGCTGTTGCCGGCCGCCCTGGCTGCGTGTACCGCGATGCAACCCGCTCCGGTCGAACCTTCCGGCCCAGTGCAAACCACGCCGCCCACGGGCGTTGTCCCGCCGGCTGATCCGGCCACGCTGCCGCAGGTCCGCCTGCATGGCGTGAAGACACGCGCCGCTTTCGACAAGCTGGCCGAAGCCCGTGCCAAGAAGGGCATGAAGGTCAAGACCCGCAACGCCAGCCAGATGATCGTGGCGGTCCGCCTGCCCAACAGCAAGGTCGAGGGCGGCGAGGAAGTCCGCGTGATCTACGACGCCACCTCAGATGCCAACGGCTTGCGCATCACCGCCCGCGTACTGCAGGTCTACCAGCCGGACAGCTTCAAGGAGCGCGTGGTGGACATCACCCGCCAGACCGCCGACCGCCTGCAACGCGAGCTGGACGATCTACATACCGCGCTGAACGGTTAACTGCGGCCGAAGTCGTCCATTGCGAATTCGCCAACGCTGAGTCGCACGTTCCGACACGGGTCGGGTCTCATCCGCATTCCTGGCGAACTGGCCCAAACGAGAGGCCGGTCGCCCTCATCCCCCGGAGGTTCATCATGCGCATCACCTTCCTCGGCGGCGGCAACATGGCCTCCGCGATCCTCACCGGCCTGGCGGCGCGTGGCGCCAGCGATCTGCAACTGCACGTCGTGGATCCCAGCATCGAGAAATGCGAAGAATTGCAGGCCCGTTTCGGGGTGACGCACAGCCGGGAAGCGAGCAGCGAGGACGTCACCGCCGACGTGATCGTGCTGGCCGTCAAACCGCAGCATCTGAAAGACCTCTGTGCGCGCATCGTGCCGTGGATGAAGCAGCAACTCGTGCTGTCCATCGCCGCCGGCATCACCACCGGCACGCTGACCGACTGGCTCGGCGGCTACCAGCGCGTGGTCTGGATGATGCCGAACACCCCCGCGCAAGTGCAGTGCGGCATGGCCGGCCTGTACGCCGGCCCGGCGGTGACCGCCGCCGACCGCAGCGCGGCAGACACCCTGGCCCGTTCAATCGGCCAGGCGATCTGGGTCGATGACGAAGCACAGATGCATCGCGTCACCGCGATCTCCGGCAGCGGCCCGGCCTATGTGTTCTATTTTGTCGAAGCGCTGACCCAGGCCGCGTTGGAAATGGGCTTCGACACCGTCCAGGCGCACCTGCTTGCCGAGCAGACCGCCATCGGCGCGATCCGCCTGCTGGAAAGCAGCGGCGAAGCCGCCGACAGCCTGCGCGCCAAGGTCACCTCCAAGAAAGGCACCACCGAGCAAGGCATCCTCAGTCTGGAACGCGAGGACCTGGTTGGCGCCGTCAGCCGGGCAGCCCGCCGGGCCGAGGCGCGCTCGATTGAACTGGGTGAAATCCTCGCCCGGGGCGAGCCTCTCTAACGCAGCGCCCCACACGGCAATCCGCCCCGCATCAGCCAGCAAGCCGCGGCGCGGTGGCCGGCGACAGGCCGGATGTTGCATACTGTCTTCCTCACCAGGCGCGTCCGTTCCCTTTGCGGAATGGCCCGCCCGCAGGTCCCGGAGGAAATCATGAACGCCCCGACCGTCCCCACCGATACCCTGTGGGAGACCATCCGCGCTGAAGTCGCCGAGGCGGCCTCGGCCGAGCCGATGCTGGCGTCCTTCCTGCACATGACGGTGCTGCGCCACCGCTCGCTAGAAGACGTGTTGGCCTTCCACCTGTCGACCAAACTGGCTGGCGGCGCCATGGACGCGCGCGCCCTGATGGAACTGGTTGCGGAAGCCATCGCATCCGATCCGCGCATCGCCGCGGCAGCCCGGGCGGACATACAGGCGGTGCGCGAGCGCGACGCCGCCTGTAAGCAATTCTCGACACCATTGCTGTACTTCAAGGGCTATCAGGCACTGCAAAGCTATCGGGTTGCCCACTGGCTGTGGCGGCAAGGTCGCGAGACGCTTGCGCTGATGCTGCAAAACCGCATCTCGGAAGTGTTCGCGGTAGATATCCACCCGGCCGCCCGCATCGGCTCCGGCATTCTGCTGGACCACGGCACCGGCTTCGTGGTCGGCGAAACGGCGGTAATCGACGACCATGTGTCGATCCTGCAGGAAGTCACCCTCGGCG
>CBIHQA010000031.1:0-15569 GCA_966211475.1 uncultured Neisseriales bacterium | reverse complement strand
CGAAGGTGGCCGTACCGTCGGCGCCGGCGTGGTTGCCAAGATCATCGAGTAAGCGCTAGAATTATCGTTTCACGGGTGGCGGCGTAAGCCGTCACCACTTCAGGCCAGTAGCTCAATTGGTAGAGTATCGGTCTCCAAAACCGAGGGTTGGGGGTTCGAGACCCTCCTGGCCTGCCAATCATCCCAAGGTTCGGGGTGCATAAATCTGATTCTCAGCGAATAAATGACCTCGACTGACAAATTGAAACTGGCCGCTTCCCTGATTCTGGTGGCGGCCGGTCTTGTTGCGTTTTATGCGCTGGTAGCCGTTCACCCCGTGGTGCGCGGCGTCATCGTATTGGTTTCGGTGCTGGCTGCGCTTGGCGTCATGCTGAGCAGCGAACTGGGTGGGCGCTTCCGGGTCTACGCGATCGACTCGTGGAAGGAAGCCAAGCGCGTCACGTGGCCGACCCGCAAGGAAACCCTGCAGATGACCGGTGTCGTTCTGCTGTTCGTGGTTTTGCTCGCCGTCTTCTTGTCGGTCGTGGATTGGAGTTTGTCCAAACTCTTCTACGGCTGGTTGTTGAATAGGGGCTGAGGCTGATGACCATGAGATGGTATGTCGTGCACGCATACTCGGGTTTCGAGAAGAGTGTGCAGCGCGCGCTGCAAGAAAAGATCACCCGCGGCAATCTTCAGGACCGCTTCGGCCGCATCCTGGTGCCGGTCGAGGAAGTTGTCGAGATCAAGGGCGGTCACAAGAGCGTGACCGAGCGCAAGTTCTTCCCGGGCTATGTGCTGGTCGAAATGGAAATGAACGACGAAACCTGGCACTTGGTGAAGAGTACGCCCAAGGTCACCGGTTTCGTGGGTGGTACGGCCAACCGTCCCGCGCCGATCAGTCAGAAGGAAGTCGACGACATCCTGCATCAGATGCAGGAGGGCGCCGAGAAGCCGCGTCCCAAGGTGTTGTTCGAAGTGGGCGAGGCGGTGCGGGTCATCGATGGTCCGTTTACGGATTTCAACGGCAGCGTCGAAGAAATCAACTACGACAAGAGCAAGCTCCGTGTGTCGGTGCTGATCTTCGGTCGTGCGACGCCTGTTGAGCTGGATTTTGCTCAGGTCGAGAAGCTCTGACCTGAGTGATGTAGTGGCCGAAAGGCCGAAGTAACGGGGAGCAGCACCATGCTGCGTTCGCACCCATCACAGGAGTAATCCACCGTGGCAAAGAAAGTAGTCGGCTTTATCAAGCTGCAAGTGCCCGCTGGCAAGGCAAACCCGTCGCCGCCGATCGGTCCGGCGCTGGGCCAGCGTGGTCTGAACATCATGGAATTCTGCAAGGCGTTCAACGCCGCGACCCAAGGCGTCGAGCCGGGTCTGCCGATTCCGGTGGTGATCACCGCTTATGCGGACAAGTCCTTCACCTTCGTGATGAAGACCCCGCCCGCGACCATTCTGCTGAAGAAGGCCGCCGGCATCCAGAAGGGTAGCCCCAAGCCCCATACCGATAAGGTGGGCAAGGTGACGCGTGCTCAGCTGGAAGAAATCGCCAAGACCAAGCAGCCGGATCTGACCGCTGCCGATCTGGACGCCGCTGTGCGTACGATCGCTGGTTCTGCGCGTTCCATGGGTTTGGAAACGGAAGGGGTCTGACATGGCGAAGCAATCCAAGCGCCTGGCTGCGCTGAAGGCCACGGTTGACCGCAACAAGCTGTATACCGTCGACGATGCACTGTCGATGGTCAAGGGTGCGGCCACCGCCAAGTTCAATGAATCGATCGACGTTGCCGTGAATCTGGGCGTCGACCCGCGTAAGTCTGACCAGGTTGTGCGTGGCTCCGTCGTGCTGCCGCGCGGTACCGGCAAGACTGTCCGCGTCGCCGTGTTTGCTCAAGGTGCAGGTGCTGAGGCTGCCAAGGCCGCTGGCGCTGACATCGTCGGTTTCGAAGATCTGGCTGAGCAGATCAAGGGTGGCATGCTGGACTTCGACGTGGTGATCGCTTCTCCGGATGCGATGCGCGTGGTGGGTCAGCTGGGCCAGATTCTTGGTCCGCGTGGTCTGATGCCGAACCCGAAGGTCGGTACCGTGACCCCGAACGTTGCAGAAGCCGTGAAGAACGCCAAGGCCGGTCAGGTTCAATACCGTACCGACAAGGCGGGCATCATCCACTGCACGCTGGGCCGCGCTTCCTTCGAACTCGACGCGCTGAAGGAAAACCTGAGCGCGCTGATCGATGCACTGCAAAAGGCCAAGCCGGCTGCGGTGAAGGGCCAATACCTGAAGAAGGTTGCTGTGTCCTCCACCATGGGTGTGGGTGTGCGTGTCGACACCAACACCGTGCTGGGCGTCGCTGCCTAAGGCAAGGAATTTGCGGGGCGGTAACGCTCCGCAGACAGGGCTGCCGGGCCAATGGTCCGGCAGATCGTCAAAGACCGCAGGTACCAACGTTTAATTTCGTCCGGATTGCCGGAGGAAGCCTGCGCAGATGGTGTACCCGAAATGAAGGACAGGTTGAAATCGCTGTTTCATCCATTTCTTTTCCCGGGTCGCCGTGGTGGTCTGATCAAGGGCGAGTGAAGAAATCCTAGCCGGACGTTTGCGGCGGAGTCAAGGCAGGGGCAACCCAGCCAGTTCCCAAGTTAAATGTCCTGTTTGATTCACGAACTCGTGATCCGACCGTTTCAACTGGAGGAAAGACCTTGGGTCTCAATATCGAAGATAAGAAGGCCGTAGTGGCTGAGGTTTCGGCGGAAGTCGCCAAAGCTCAGACCATCGTCGTGGCCGAATATCGCGGTATCCAGGTCAGCCAGCTCACCGCGCTGCGTGCTGCTGCACGCCAGCAAGGCGTCTACCTGCGTGTTCTGAAGAACACGCTGGCCCGCCGTGCGGTGGCCGGTACCCCGTTCGAGTCGCTCGCCGAGCACATGACTGGCCCGCTGATTTACAGCATCTCTGAAGATGCAGTTGCAGCCGCCAAGGTGCTGAACGACTTTGCCAAGGGTAACGACAAGCTGGTTCTGACCGCGGGTAACTACTCGGGCAAGTTGCTTGACAAGGCGGGCGTGCAAGCGCTGGCCAGCATCCCGAGCCGCGAAGAACTTCTCGCACGTCTGCTGGGCGTCATGCAGGCACCGGTGTCGGGCTTCGCCCGCGCGCTGGCCGCACTGGCTGCCAAGCAAGGCGAGGCGGCGTAAGCCGTCGCGTCGAGTCGACATCTGTTTATTGAACTAAAAGTATCTGGAGTTTTGAAATGGCGATTTCCAAGGAAGACATCCTCGAAGCCGTAGGTGCCATGACTGTCATGGACCTGAACGACCTGGTGAAGGCGTTCGAAGAGAAGTTTGGCGTGTCCGCTGCCGCGATGGCCGTGGCTGCTCCGGCCGGTGGCGCTGCCGCTGCTGCCGTTGAAGAGAAGACCGAATTCGACGTGATCCTGACCGCCGCTGGCGACAACAAGGTCAACGTGATCAAGGTCGTTCGCGCGATCACCGGCCTGGGCCTGAAGGAAGCCAAGGACCTGGTCGACGGTGCTCCGAAGCCGGTCAAGGAAGGCGCGAACAAGGCCGACGCCGAAAGCATCAAGAAGCAACTGGAAGAAGCTGGCGGCAAGGCAGAAATCAAGTAAGTCTTGCAGTCGCAGCAAACCGGGCTGGCGGGCAACCGCCGGCCCTCGTTTGCTTTGTAAAACCGGTGATGACACCGGGTTGAGCAGTACACCGAAAGCAAATAACAGCCGATTTGTGGCCGTACAAGTTAGCTGCTCTTTGCTTTCTGCGGCATTCACCTCCTGGAGTCTCTATGAGCTACTCTTTTACAGAGAAGAAACGCATCCGCAAGAGTTTTGCCAAGCGGGAGAGCGTGCTCGATGTGCCGTTCCTCCTCGCAACGCAAATCGAATCTTATGCGGCGTTCCTTCAGGCCGACGCTTCCGCCGATGGGCGCAAGAGCGAGGGTCTGCAGGCTGCGTTCAACTCCATCTTTCCGATCTCGAGCCATACCGGTAACGCCCGGCTCGAATTCGTCAGCTACATGCTGGGTACACCCCCGTTCGATGTGACGGAATGTCAACAGCGTGGCATTACCTTTGCTGCCCCGCTGCGTGCCCGCGTGCGTCTCACGATCATGGATCGCGACGCCAGCAAGCCGACGGTGAAGGAGGTGAAGGAGCAGGAAGTCTACATGGGCGAAATTCCGCTCATGACCCGTGCCGGCTCGTTCGTGATCAACGGGACCGAACGCGTGATCGTGTCCCAGCTACACCGCTCCCCGGGCGTGTTCTTCGAGCACGACAAGGGCAAGACGCACAGCTCGGGCAAGCTGCTGTTCTCCGCCCGTATCATTCCGTACCGCGGCTCCTGGCTGGACTTCGAATTCGACGCCAAGGACCTGCTGTACTTCCGTATCGACCGTCGCCGCAAGATGCCGGTTACGATCCTGATGCGGGCGCTCGGCTACAACAACGAGCAGATCCTCGCCCAGTTCTTCGATTTCGACACCATCCACCTGTCGCGCGACGAAGTGCGCATGGAGCTGGTGCCGGAACGCCTCAAGGGCGAGATGGCCAAGTTCGACATCAAGGATGGCGCCGGCAACGTGATTGTCCCGAAGGACAAGCGCATCACCGCCAAGCACATCCGCGATCTGAAGACCGCCGGCTTGGAAGCCCTGGTGGTGCCGGCCGAGATGGTGATCGGCCGCGTGCTGTCCAAGAACGTGATCGATCCGGCCACCGGCGAGATCATGGCCTACGCCAACGAGGAAGTGACCGAATCGCTGCTGACCAAGCTGGCGATCGCTGGGGTTGCTCGCCTTGACCTGATTTACAGCAACGATCTGGACTACGGCTCCTTCATCTCGCAGACCCTGCGTCTGGACGAGACGGTGGACCGTGCTGCTGCCCGCGTGGCTATCTACCGCATGATGCGCCCGGGCGAACCGCCGACCGAAGACGCGGTGGAAACCCTGTTCCAGCGCCTGTTCTTCAGCGAGGATACCTACGACCTGTCCAAGGTCGGCCGCATGAAGTTCAACCGCCGTGCCTATCCGGACCGTCTGGACGAGAAGGCCCCGGGCTGGCAGCGCAGCTTCTACGAGCAAACCGGTCCGCGCGGTCTGGAAGGCCTGGGCGTGCTGGAGATCAACGACATCATCGCCGTGATCGGCATTCTGCTGGAACTGCGCAACGGCCGTGGCGAAGTGGACGATATCGACCACTTGGGCAACCGTCGTGTGCGTTCGGTTGGTGAACTGGCAGAAAACCAGTTCCGCGCCGGTCTGGTGCGTGTCGAGCGTGCGGTGAAGGAGCGCCTGTCGCAGGCCGAGTCCGAAAACCTGATGCCGCATGACTTGATCAACGCCAAGCCGGTCAGCGCAGCCATCAAGGAATTCTTCGGGTCCAGCCAGCTGTCGCAGTTCATGGACCAGACCAACCCGCTGTCCGAAGTGACGCACAAGCGCCGTGTTTCGGCCCTTGGCCCGGGTGGTTTGACCCGCGAACGCGCCGGCTTCGAAGTGCGTGACGTGCACCCGACCCACTACGGCCGCGTCTGCCCGATCGAAACGCCGGAAGGTCCGAACATCGGTCTGATCAACTCGTTGGCCGTGTACGCGCGCACTAACGAGTATGGCTTCCTGGAAACGCCGTACCGCAAGGTGATCGACGGCAAGGTAACCGACGAGATCGAATACCTGTCCGCCATCGAAGAAGGCAAGTACATCATCGCCCAGGCCAACGCGGCCCTGGACGAAGCGGGCGCGCTGATCGACGAACTGGTTACCTGCCGCCACAGTGGCGAAACCATTCTGTCGACCGCTGACCGCGTTCAGTACATGGACGTGGCGCCAGGCCAGGTGGTGTCGGTGGCGGCCTCGCTGATTCCGTTCCTGGAGCACGATGACGCGAACCGCGCACTGATGGGCGCCAACATGCAGCGTCAGGCTGTGCCCTGCCTGCGTGCCGAGAAGCCCTTTGTCGGTACCGGCATCGAACGCACCGTGGCGGTGGACTCCGGCACGGCCGTGAAGGCCGACCGTGGTGGCGTGGTGGATTACGTCGACGCGAACCGTATCGTGATTCGCGTGAACGACGACGAAACCAGCGCCGGCGAAGTCGGTGTGGATATCTACAACCTGGTCAAGTTCACCCGTTCCAACCAGAACACGAACATCAACCAGCGTCCGATCGTGAAGCGCGGCGACAAGGTCGCCCGTGGTGACGTGATCGCCGACGGCGCATCGACCGACTTGGGCGAACTCGCCCTGGGCCAGAACCTGCGCGTCGCGTTCATGCCGTGGAACGGCTACAACTTCGAAGACTCGATTCTGATCTCCGAAAAGGTGGTGGCCGATGACCGCTACACCTCGATTCACATCGAGGAACTGTCGGTCGTTGCCCGCGACACCAAGCTGGGGCCTGAGGAAATCACCCGCGACATCTCCAACCTGTCCGAGCGCATGCTGGGCCGTCTGGATGAGAGCGGTATCGTCTACATCGGTGCCGAAGTCGAAGCCGGCGACGTGCTGGTCGGTAAGGTGACGCCGAAGGGCGAAACCCAGCTGACGCCGGAAGAGAAGCTGCTGCGCGCGATCTTCGGCGAGAAGGCCTCCGACGTGAAGGACACCTCGCTGCGCGTGCCGACCGGCATGTCCGGTACGGTGATCGGCGTGCAGGTCTTCACCCGTGAAGGCATCCAGCGTGACGCCCGTGCCCAGTCGATCATCGACGAGGACTTGAAGCGTTACAAGATGGACCTCGCCGACCAGATGCGTATTGTGGAAGGTGACGCCTTCGCTCGTATCGAGAAGATGCTGATCGGCAAGGTCGCCAACGGTGGTCCGAAGAAGCTCGCCAAGGGCACCGAGATCACCCAGGAATACCTGCACAGCGTGCTGCCGCACGACTGGTTCGACATCCGCCTCGCGGACGAGGAAGCCGCGCGTCAGCTGGAAGCGCAGAAGGACATTCTGGCGCAGAAGCGCGTCGAATTTGACCAGTTCTTCGAAGAGAAGAAGCGCAAGCTGACCCAGGGCGACGAGCTGTCCCCAGGCGTGCTGAAGATGGTCAAGGTGTACCTGGCTGTGAAGCGCCGCCTGCAGCCTGGCGATAAGATGGCCGGTCGTCACGGTAACAAGGGTGTGGTGTCGCGCATCGTTCCGATCGAAGACATGCCGCACATGGCCGATGGCCGTCCGATGGACATCGTACTGAACCCGCTGGGTGTGCCGTCCCGGATGAACGTTGGTCAGATTCTGGAGACTCACTTGGGTTGGGCCGCCAAGGGCCTCGGCGATCGCATCGACGAGATGCTGCGCGAACAGCGTCGCACCGAAGAGATCCGCGGCTTCCTGGACCGGGTCTACAACACCACCGGCAAGTCCGAGGACGTGGCCGGTCTCACCGACGGTGAAGTGCTGGAACTCGCACAGAACCTGCGTAACGGCGTACCGTTCGCGACCCCGGTGTTCGATGGTGCCAAGGAAACTGAGATCAAGGCGATGCTGGACCTCGCCTATCCGGACGAAGATCCGCGCACCCAAAAGATCGGTTTCACGCCGGAGAAAACCCAGGTCGTGCTGTACGACGGCCGTACCGGCGAAGCCTTCGAGCGCTCGGTCACTGTGGGTTACATGCACGTGCTGAAGCTGCACCACTTGGTCGACGACAAGATGCACGCCCGTTCCACCGGCCCGTACTCGCTGGTGACTCAGCAGCCGCTGGGCGGTAAGGCGCAGTTCGGTGGCCAGCGCTTCGGGGAAATGGAAGTGTGGGCGCTGGAAGCCTACGGTGCCTCGTACACCCTGCAGGAAATGCTGACCGTGAAGTCGGACGACATCGGTGGCCGGACCAAGGTGTACGAAAACATCGTGAAGGGCGACCACAAGATCGACGCCGGCATGCCGGAATCCTTCAACGTGTTGGTGAAGGAAATCCGCTCGCTGGGTATCGACATCGACCTGGAACGCTACTGATTCGGTGAGGGGAGGCGGGCTTTAGCCACCACCCCTCTCACCCTCACTGGAGGAAACAATGAAAGCCTTGCTCGATCTCTTCAAGCAGGTAACTCAGGATGACGAATTCGATGCGATCCGCATCGGCCTGGCGTCGCCCGAGAAGATCCGCTCCTGGTCGTTCGGTGAAGTCAAGAAGCCGGAAACCATCAACTACCGTACCTTCAAGCCGGAACGCGACGGCTTGTTCTGCGCCCGCATCTTCGGCCCGATCAAGGACTACGAGTGCCTGTGCGGCAAGTACAAACGCCTGAAGCACCGTGGCGTGATCTGCGAAAAGTGCGGCGTGGAAGTTACGCTGGCCAAGGTGCGCCGCGAGCGCATGGGCCACATCGAACTCGCCAGCCCGACCGCGCACATCTGGTTCCTGAAGTCGCTGCCGTCCCGTCTGGGTATGGTGCTCGACATGACGCTGCGCGACATCGAGCGCGTGCTGTACTTCGAAGCCTATGTCGTCGCCGACCCGGGCCTGACCCCGCTCAACAAGGGTCAGCTGCTGACCGAAGAAGACTACCTCGACAAGGTCGAGGAGTACGGTGACGAATTCCGCGCCGAAATGGGCGCCGAAGGCGTGCGTTCGCTGCTTAAGGGCCTGGACCTCGAAGGCGAAATCACCCGTCTGCACAACGAGCTGGACGCCACTGGTTCCGACACCAAGATCAAGAAGATCTCCAAGCGCCTGAAGGTGCTGGAGGCCTTCCAGCGTTCCGGCATCAAGCCGGAATGGATGGTGATGGACGTGCTGCCGGTGCTGCCGCCGGATCTGCGTCCGCTGGTACCGCTGGACGGTGGCCGCTTCGCGACCTCCGACCTGAACGACCTGTACCGCCGCGTGATCAACCGGAACAACCGTCTGAAGCGCCTGCTGGAGCTGAAGGCGCCGGAAATCATCGTCCGCAACGAAAAGCGCATGCTGCAGGAGTCGGTTGACTCGCTGCTGGACAACGGCCGTCGTGGCAAGGCGATGACCGGTGCCAACAAGCGTCCGCTGAAGTCGCTGGCCGACATGATCAAGGGTAAGGGCGGTCGTTTCCGTCAGAACCTGTTGGGCAAGCGCGTCGACTACTCCGGTCGTTCGGTGATTGTGGTGGGCCCGCAGCTGAAGCTGCACCAGTGCGGTCTGCCCAAGCTGATGGCGCTGGAACTCTTCAAGCCCTTCATTTTCCACAAGCTGGAAATCATGGGCGCGGCGACCACCATCAAGGCCGCCAAGAAGATGGTCGAAAGCCAGGAACCGCTGGTTTGGGACATCCTGGAAGACGTCATCCGCGAACATCCGGTGATGCTGAACCGCGCGCCGACCCTGCACCGTCTGGGTATCCAGGCGTTTGAGCCGGTGCTGATCGAAGGCAAGGCGATCCAGCTGCATCCGCTGGTCTGCGCGGCGTTCAACGCCGACTTCGACGGTGACCAGATGGCCGTCCACGTTCCGCTGTCGCTGGAAGCGCAGATGGAAGCCCGCACCCTGATGCTGGCCTCCAACAACGTGCTGTCCCCGGCCAACGGCGACCCGATCATCGTGCCGTCGCAGGATATCGTGCTGGGTCTGTACTACATGACCCGCGACAAGATCAACGGCAAGGGCGAAGGCATGGCCTTCACCGACGTGTCCGAAGCGCTGCGTGCCTACCAGAACAAGCAGGTTGAACTCGGCAGTCGCGTCAAGGTCCGCATCAAGGAATGGGTGCGTGGCGAAGATGGCGAATTGACCATGCAGATCCGCCGCGTGGACACCACTGTCGGCCGCTCGATCCTGTCCGAGATTCTGCCGCACGGCCTGCCGTTCGAACACGTCAACAAGGCGCTGAAGAAGAAGGAAGTCTCCAAGCTGATCAACGTGTCCTTCCGCCGTTGCGGCCTGCGTGACACGGTGATCTTCGCCGACCAGCTGATGTACACCGGGTTCACCTACGCGACCCGTGCCGGCATCTCGATCTGCATCGGCGACATGCTGATCCCGGACGAGAAGCATAAGCTGCTCGCCGAGGCCGAGAAGGAAGTCAAGGAGATCGAATCCCAGTACACCTCCGGTCTGGTGACGCAGGGCGAACGCTACAACAAGGTGGTGGACATCTGGGGTCGCGCTGGCGACAAGGTGGCCGACGCCATGATGCGTCATCTGAAGACCCAGAAGGTGATCGACCGCGAAGGCAAGGAAGTCGACCAGGAGTCGTTCAACGCCATCTACATGATGGCTGACTCCGGTGCGCGGGGTTCGGTGGCGCAGATCAAGCAGCTGGCCGGTATGCGGGGCCTGAT
Source organism: uncultured Neisseriales bacterium (assembly GCA_966211475.1). GTDB lineage: Bacteria > Pseudomonadota > Gammaproteobacteria > Burkholderiales > Leeiaceae > Leeia. The sequence continues at coordinate 5,323 of CBIHQA010000031.1, read as the reverse complement.
GGCCAAGCCGGACGGCTCGATCATCGAGACGCCTATCAAGAAGAACTTCCGTGAAGGCCTCTCGGTTCTCGACTACTTCATCTCGACCCACGGTGCACGTAAGGGTCTGGCTGACACCGCGTTGAAGACCGCGAACTCCGGTTACCTGACCCGTCGTCTGGTCGATGTGACCCAGGACTTGGTCGTTACCGAACACGATTGCGGCACCAAGAATGGTGTGGCGATGAAGGCGGTGGTGCAGGGCGGTGACGTGCTGGAAGCGCTGCGCGATCGTATCCTCGGCCGTGTTGCCACGGCGGACGTCGTCAATCCGGAAACCCAGGAGACGCTGTTCGAAGCAGGTACGCTGCTGGCCGAAGACGAAGTCGACACCATCGAACAGCTGGGTATCGACGAGGTCAAGGTACGCACCCCGCTGAGCTGCGAAACCCGTTATGGTCTATGCGCAGCCTGCTATGGTCGCGACCTGGGTCGCGGTCACCTGGTGAATGTCGGTGAAGCCGTTGGTGTGGTGGCGGCCCAGTCGATCGGTGAGCCGGGTACCCAGCTGACCATGCGTACCTTCCACATCGGTGGTGCGGCGTCGCGTGCGGCAGTGGCCAGTCAGGTGGACGCCAAGTCCAACGGTTCGGTCGGTTTCTCGCAGATGCGTTACGTCACCAACGCCAAGGGCGAGTTGGTGGTGATCTCGCGTTCCGGTGAAGTGGTGATCCACGACGACGCGGGCCGCGAGCGCGAACGCCACAAGGTGCCGTACGGTGCGACCCTGCAGGTCAAGGACGGTCAGGCTGTGAAGGCTGGTCAGCTGCTGGCGACCTGGGATCCGCACACCCGTCCGATCATTACCGAGTACACCGGCCGCATCAAGTTCGAGAACGTCGAAGAGGGCGTGACCGTCGTCAAGCAGATCGACGATGTGACCGGCCTGTCCACGCTGGTGGCGATCGACCCGAAGCGCCGCGCCGGTTCCACCAAGGGGGCGCGCCCGCAGGTCAAGCTGCTGGACGAGAACGGTCAGGAGGTGAAGATCTCCGGTACCGATACTTCGGTGAACATCACCTTCCAGCCGGGCGCCATCATCACGGTGAAGGACGGTCAGGATGTCAGCGTGGGTGACGTGCTCGCACGTATCCCGCAGGAATCCTCGAAGACCCGCGACATTACCGGGGGTCTGCCGCGCGTGGCCGAGTTGTTCGAAGCCCGCTCGCCGAAGGATGCCGGCATGCTGGCGGAAATCACCGGTACCGTGTCGTTCGGTAAGGACACCAAGGGCAAGCAGCGTCTGGTGCTGACCGACCTGGACGGCGTGGCGCACGAATACCTGATCCCGAAGGACAAGCATGTGCTGGTCCACGACGGTCAGGTGGTGAACCGCGGCGAAACCATCGTCGACGGCCCGGCCGATCCGCACGATATCCTGCGTCTGCAGGGTATCGAAGCGCTGTCGCGCTACATCGTTCAGGAAGTGCAGGAGGTGTACCGCCTGCAGGGTGTGAAGATCAACGACAAGCACATCGAGGTGATCGTTCGCCAGATGCTGCGCCGCGTGGTGATCAGCTCGTCTGGCGACTCCGAGTTCATCCAGGGCGAGCAGGTCGAGCGTGCCGAGGTGCTGAACGAGAACGATCGACTGCTGGCCGATGAAAAGCAGCCGGCCGAGTTCGATAACATTCTGCTGGGTATCACCAAGGCTTCGCTGTCCACCGATTCGTTCATCTCCGCGGCGTCCTTCCAGGAAACCACCCGCGTGCTGACTGAAGCGGCGATCATGGGCAAGAAGGACGAGCTGCGTGGCCTGAAGGAAAACGTCATCGTCGGTCGTCTGATCCCGGCCGGTACCGGTCTGTCGTATCACACCGCCCGTCGCCGCAAGGATGCCGAAGGCGAAGTGACGCAGGAAGATGTGTTGGCCGCCGTGGAGGCAGCCGATGCGGAAGCCGTGCCGAGCGAGCTTCCGGCCGATCCGTCGATGTAAATCAATTGGCTATCACGATGGCACCCTAGTGGTGCCATCGTGCATTGCCGACCGGATTCCTTGACAAGTATTTGATTCGACGAGTAGTATCCGCAGTCTTTAAGTTCGGCGGCGTCTGTCCGCCGCCTTTTCTTTTGTTGACAGGAAGAAGCGATGCCGACAATCAACCAGCTCGTGCGCAAGTCGCGCGAGATGCCGGTTTTCAAGAGCAAGGTGCCGGCGCTCAATGCATGCCCGCAAAAGCGCGGCGTATGCACCCGTGTTTACACCACCACCCCGAAGAAGCCGAACTCGGCGCTGCGTAAGGTGTGCAAGGTGCGTCTGACCAACGGTTTCGAAGTGATTTCGTACATCGGCGGTGAAGGCCACAACCTGCAAGAGCACTCGGTCGTGCTGATCCGCGGTGGTCGTGTGAAGGACTTGCCGGGTGTGCGCTACCACTGCGTGCGCGGCAGCCTTGACTTGGCTGGCGTGAAGGATCGTAAGCAGTCCCGTTCGAAGTACGGTGCGAAGCGTCCGAAGTAATCGGATGTCGCATCACGCGGCCCGTCCAGGATGGGTCGAGTAAGTGACCGGTTTGTTTGGCCGGTCGGGAGTGCCTGGATAGGGTGCTCGACTGAATAGGCAATGGAAAGGAATAGCAATGCCCCGTCGTCGCGAAGTACCGAAGCGCGAAGTTCTGCCGGATCCGAAGTTCGGCAGCAAGGAAGTGTCCAAGTTCATGAACGTGGTGATGATGGACGGCAAGAAGGCCGTCGCTGAGCGCATCGTCTACGGTGCGCTGGCCGTCATTGCCAGCAAGTCGGGCAAGGACCCGCTGGAAGTGTTCTCGCAAGCCATCAACAACGCCAAGCCGATGGTGGAAGTGAAGTCCCGTCGGGTGGGTGGCGCGAACTACCAGGTTCCGGTGGAAGTGCGTCCGGCTCGTCGTCTGGCCCTGTCCATGCGCTGGATCCGCGAAGCGGCCCGTAAGCGTGGCGAGAAGTCCATGGACGCCCGCTTGGCGAGCGAACTGATGGAAGCGGCCGAAGGCCGTGGCGGCGCAATGAAGAAGCGCGACGAGGTGCATCGCATGGCTGAAGCCAACAAGGCTTTCGCCCACTATCGCTTCTAAAGACTGTCGACCTTCGTTCTTTATCAACTTGTTGACAAGGTATTGAGCTGTGGCACGCAAGACTCCTATTGAACGGTACCGCAATATCGGTATCAGCGCGCACATCGACGCCGGTAAGACTACGACTACCGAGCGTATCCTGTTCTACACCGGCGTGAACCACAAGATCGGTGAGGTCCATGACGGCGCAGCCACCATGGACTGGATGGAGCAGGAACAAGAGCGCGGTATCACCATTACCTCCGCTGCAACGACCACCTTCTGGAAGGGGATGGCGCTGCAGTTTCCGGAGCACCGCATCAACATCATCGACACCCCGGGGCACGTGGACTTCACCATTGAGGTGGAGCGTTCCATGCGTGTGCTGGACGGTGCTTGCATGGTCTACTGCGCGGTGGGTGGTGTGCAGCCGCAGTCGGAAACCGTATGGCGTCAGGCCAACAAGTACGGTGTGCCGCGGCTTGCCTTTGTCAACAAGATGGACCGTCAGGGTGCCAACTTCTTCCGTGTGGAAGAGCAGATGCGTACGCGTCTGAAGGCTAACCCGATTCCGGTCGTTATCCCCATTGGTGCTGAAGACAACTTCACTGGTGTCGTCGATCTGATCAAGATGAAGGCCATCATCTGGGACGAGGCGTCCCAGGGGATGAAGTTCGACTACGGTGACATTCCGTCCGAACTGGCTGCCTCCGCCGCCGAATGGCGCGAAAAGATGGTCGAGGCTGCTGCCGAGGCTTCCGAAGACATGATGAACAAGTACCTGGAAGAAGGGGACTTGTCCGAGGAAGAGATCAAGCTCGGTCTGCGTACCCGTACCATCGCCGGTGAAATTGTGCCGATGCTCTGTGGTTCCGCGTTCAAGAACAAGGGCGTGCAAGCCATGCTCGACGCGGTGATCGAGTACCTGCCGTCGCCGGTCGACATCCCGGCGGTGAAGGGGCACGACGAGAAGGATCAGCTGGTCGAGCGCGAAGCGTCCGACGAGGCGCCGTTCTCCTCGCTGGCGTTCAAGTTGATGACCGATCCCTACGTCGGTCAGCTGACCTTCTTCCGCGTCTACTCCGGCGTGGTGAAGTCGGGCGACACCGTCTACAACCCGGTGAAGGGCAAGAAAGAACGCATCGGCCGTATCGTGCAGATGCATGCCAACGACCGTAAGGACATCGACGAAGTGCGCGCTGGCGACATCGCTGCCGCCATCGGCCTGAAGGAAGTGACCACCGGCGAAACGCTGTGCGACCTGGACAAGGTCGTCACGCTGGAGCGCATGGAGTTCCCGGAGCCGGTGATTCACGTCGCTGTTGAGCCGAAGACCAAGGCTGACCAGGAAAAGATGGGCCTGGCGCTGGGGCGTCTCGCTCGCGAAGACCCCTCCTTCCGCGTGCGTACCGACGAGGAATCCGGGCAGACCATTATTTCCGGGATGGGTGAGCTGCACCTGGAAATCATCGTCGACCGCATGAAGCGCGAGTTCGGCGTGGAAGCCAACGTGGGTGCGCCGCAAGTGGCCTACCGCGAAACCATCCGCAACACCGTCAAGGACGTCGATGGCAAGCACGTCAAGCAGTCCGGCGGTAAGGGTCAGTACGGTCACGTTGTCATCACGCTGGAGCCGCTGGGCGAGGGTGGTGGTTACGAGTTTGTCGACGAGATCAAGGGTGGTGTGATTCCGCGCGAATTCATCCCGTCAGTCGACTTCGGTATCAAGAACACCCTGAAGAGCGGTGTGCTGGCCGGTTACCCGATCGTTGACGTGCGTGTACGCCTGACTTACGGCTCCTACCACGACGTCGACTCTTCGCAGCTCGCCTTTGAGCTGGCCGGTAGCATGGCGTTCAAGGACGGCATGCGTAAGGCCAACCCGGTGCTGCTGGAGCCGATGATGGCTGTCGAAATCGAGACGCCGGAAGACTACGCGGGCAACGTCATGGGCGACCTGTCGGCCCGTCGAGGTATCATCCAGGGCATGGATGACAACCCCGCCGGTGGCAAGTTGATCAAGGCGGAAGTCCCGCTGGCCGAAATGTTTGGCTACTCGACCACGCTGCGCTCCATGTCGCAAGGTCGTGCGACCTACTCGATGGAATTCAAGCATTACTCGGAAGCTCCGCGTAACGTCGCGGAAGCCGTGATCAACAGCAAGAAGTAATCGAACAAATTTAGTTTAAGGAATACAGCAATGGCTAAGGAAAAGTTCGAGCGGACGAAGCCGCACGTGAACGTGGGAACGATTG
>CBIHQA010000030.1:0-16032 GCA_966211475.1 uncultured Neisseriales bacterium | reverse complement strand
ACAGACGGAATCCAGCCCGCCGGACAAGGCCACCGCCACGCGCCGGGGAGGCGGCGTCAGCATGGCGAGGCAACTGGCCAGTGCGTCTGTCGGCGTCATGTGTCTGCGTCCTTCAATGCAAAACGGCGTCTTGCGACGCCGTTTGCTGCCGTTCTTTCGCCCCCGATCAGGCAGCCTGTTCCTTGAACTTGCCGTAGCTCATCAGGCGTTCGTAACGGTCGTCCAGCAGTTGCTCGATCGGCTTGTCCTGAAGTTGCTTCAGTGCATCCTGCAACGCCCGCTTCAGAGTCTGCATCATGGCGCGCGGATCGCGATGCGCGCCACCGATCGGCTCGTTCACCACCTTGTCGATCAGGCCCAGTGTCTTCAGGCGGCTGGCCGTGATGCCCAGCGCTTCCGCGGCTTCCGGCGCACGCTCGGACGTCTTCCACAGGATCGACGCGCAGCCTTCCGGCGAAATCACCGAATAGGTCGCGTACTGCAACATCATGGTGACGTCACCCACGGCAACCGCCAGTGCACCGCCGGAACCGCCTTCGCCGATGATGGTGATCACAACGGGCACCCGCAGCTTGGTCATCTCGAACAGGTTGCGGCCAATGGCCTCGGACTGGCCGCGCTCTTCCGCGCCGATACCCGGGTAAGCACCCATGGTGTCGACGAAGGTGAAGATCGGCAGGCCGAACTTCTCCGCCAGCTTCATCAGGCGCAGCGCCTTGCGATAGCCCTCGGGCTTCGGCATGCCGAAGTTGCGGAGGATCTTTTCCTTGCTGTCACGGCCCTTCTGGTGGCCGATCACCATCACCGGCTGGCCATTGAAGCGGGCCAGGCCGCCAATGATCGCCTTGTCGTCGGCGAAGGCCCGGTCGCCATGCAGCTCATGGAAGTCGGTGAAAATACCCGACAGGTAGTCCATGGTGTAGGGGCGCTGCGGGTGGCGCGCCACCTGTGCGATCTGCGACGGCGTCAGCTTGGCGTAGAGGGACTTGGTGAGCTCCTGGCTCTTCTTCTGCAGGCGCTCGATCTCTTCCGAGATATCAACCGCAGAATCGTCCTGTACGAAACGCAGCTCTTCGATCTTCGCTTCGAGTTCCGCGATTGGCTGCTCGAATTCGAGGAAGGTCGTCTTCATCCTGGGAGGAATCCACTCAAAAATGGTGGGCCATCATACCCGAAGCCGTGGCGTTCACCAAACCGGCTTGTCGGCAAGCGAAGACAACCTGTTGGCATCCTCGGCGAATTGGCGCGCATCGTCAGTCAAGATGCGGATCAGATGTTCTTGAATACAAGTTCACACACCATCGCGAGCTTCTGCACACCCCGCCGTTTTACGACATTGATCAGCAGCGGAGAATGCGCCCGCGGGGTCACCGCCCCCGATTGCAGGTCCCGTCCAAGCAACATCAGAACGGCCACTTGATCCTCGCTGTCCACCTGCAGCAACTCGGCCTCTTCGTCGGACAGAGTCAACTCATAACGCACACCGAAGACCGCAGGGTCGACGACGCTGAAGGTCACATCGGGGTCGTCCAGCGACTGCAACCAGCGGACCACCGGTGTATCCCTGGCGGAATCGTGCAACAGCTTGAAACGCGTACAGTGCTCCAGCCCCGGCAGCCCGACAGGGAACGTCAGTACCGACTCCGCATCCACGTCGATCGGCCCGAACCAGCTCGTCATTACTTGCATGCCCATCTCCTCAATGGCTTTCCACTAGCATAGCGAGCCGGCCGGAGCCGCGCCAGCCTGTCGCAGTGCGGCCGGCGCGGTGCGACTTCTCCGTTTCGCTGGACTAGGATGGAAGCAAGCGCTTGAGGCCGTTACGGGCGTCGGATACCATCGCGGCGCGGCGCCCTTTTATTCATTCTGGGAATGACATGTCCAACAGCCTGACCTGGTTGATCGCCGGCCTGATCCTGATTGGTCTTGAACTCGCCTCTGGCACCTTCTACCTGCTGGTACTCGGAATCGCTGCGCTGGCAGGCTCCTTGACCGCAAAACTGGGGTTGCCCCTGCTGCCCCAGGCACTGATTACGGCGGTCATCGCCATCGCCGGGACGCTCTACCTGCGCCGCCGTCGCGCGCAGCTCGCTGCCAACCAACCAGCCAGCCAGGGACTCGACGTCGGGCAAACGGTCGAAGCGGTGGCCACCTTGCCGGATGGCCGCTTGCGGGTCCGCTATCGCGGCGCGGAATGGACGGCCGAACGCCTGCCAGGCGATAGCGGCGACGGCCCGCTATACATCCATGCCATCCGCCAAAACATTCTGATGGTCGCCGCTCGCCGTCCCAACTGAGAACTTGTGAAAAATTCTACTGCGCGATCCGATCTCGGCTCTGCGATGCTCACCGTACCTCGGTACGGCTGCGCTTCTCGAACCAAGCTCGAAGCGCTCGCTACGAATTTTTTTCACAAGTCCTGATATCCCCTTTCCCCGAGCAAGGAGCGTTTTACATGGACCTCGTCCTGATCATCCTGGTGGTCGCCGCCGTTTTCGTGCTGATGTCGGTCAAGGTGGTCCCCCAGCAGAACGCCTACGTGATGGAGCGCCTGGGACGCTTCCATGGGGTGCTGGAGCCGGGCCTCAATATCGTGATCCCGTTTATCGATCGCATCGCCTACAAGCACAACCTGAAGGAAATCCCGCTGGATGTGCCCAGCCAGATCTGTATCACCAAGGACAACACACAGCTACAGGTGGACGGCATCTTGTACTTCCAGGTGACCGACCCGAAGCTGGCCAGCTACGGCACCAGCGACTTCGTGCTGGCCATCACGCAGCTCGCGCAGACCACCTTGCGCTCGGTGGTGGGCCGGCTGGAGCTGGACAAGACTTTCGAGGAGCGCGATGAGATCAACCACAATGTGGTGAACGCGCTCGACGAAGCGGCCGTCAACTGGGGCGTGAAGGTACTGCGCTATGAGATCAAGGATCTGACCCCGCCCAAGGAAATCCTGCACTCCATGCAGGCGCAGATCACGGCGGAGCGGGAAAAACGCGCATTGATCGCAGCGTCGGAAGGCCGCAAGCAAGAGCAGATCAATATCGCCACCGGCGAACGCGAAGCTGCCATCCAGAAATCCGAAGGCGACAAGCGCGCCGCCATTAACCAGTCGGAAGGCGAGCAGCAGGCCGCCATCAACCGCGCCCAAGGCGAGGCGGAGGCCATCCGGCTGGTCGCGCGTGCCACCGCCGAGGCGATTCACATGGTGGCGCAGACCATCAAGCAGCCGGGCGGTCTGGAAGCGGTGAATCTGAAGGTGGCCGAGCAATACGTCGGCGCCTTCGGCAACCTGGCCAAGGAAGGCAATACGCTGATCGTGCCGAGCAACCTGGCCGACATATCGACGCTGGTGTCCAGCGCGCTGCAGGTGGTCAAGCAAGGCGACAAGCAGCTGAGCTGAGCGAACCTATCTCGGCAAGCAAACGGGGCCAGAACAGGCCCCGTTTTGTTTTAGCTGCTCAACCATATCAGGCTGGCCATGCGGCCGGTCGTCTTGTCCCGGCGATAGGAATAAAAGCGGGCCGGATCGCTGTAGGTACACAGCCCGCCACCATACACCCGGGTCACGCCGACGCTGGCCAAACGCTGACGGGCCAAGGCATACAAATCCGCCAGCCATTTCCCGGCAGCCTTCGGGGCAAAGGTGAAGGTCGCAGCCGGATCGGCCGCCATGAAGGCCTCACGAACCTCCTCTCCGACCTCGAACATCTTGGGCCCGATGGCCGGCCCCATCCAGGCCATCAGCGAACTGCCCGGCACGCCCATCTTCTTCACCGTGGCTTCCAGCACTCCGTCGCAAAGCCCACGCCAGCCGGCGTGGGCCGCCCCGACTACCGTACCGGCCTCGTCGACCAGCATCACCGGCAAGCAGTCAGCGGTCTGGATGCACAGCACCGTCCCGTGATGGGTGGTGACCGCCGCATCGGCGGTCGGATAACAGGCCGGGGCGGCGTCTGCATCGTGCACGGTCGTGCCGTGCTCCTGCTTCAGCCATAGCGGCTCGCTGGGCACCAGCGAGTTCAGGCGTTGGCGGTTCTGCTCCACCGACACCGGGTTGTCGCCCACATGGTCGCCCAGATTCAGGCTGTCGTAAGGGGGATGACTGACGCCGCCGAGCCGTGTGGTCACCAGGGCCTTCACGTTGGGCGGCGCGGGCCAATCCGGCGTCAGCACGTCATTCCAATTCAGCATGGCAATCGTCCTTCGAGTCGTGTTGCGTCCAGCAATGCGATCATGTCGTCCGGCAACGGGGCTTCCCACTGCATCGCATCGCGGGATCGCGGGTGGATCAGCCCCAGCCGCTTGGCGTGCAACGCCTGGCGGGGCAAGCATCCCTGGGTGCGACCGCCACCGTAGACCGGGTCGCCGACCAGGGGATGGCCGATGGATTGCATATGCACCCGGATCTGGTGGGTCCGCCCGGTTTCCAGCCGGCACTCGACCAGCGTGGCATCGGTAAAGCCTTCCAGCGGCGCGAAATGGGTGATCGCAGGTTTGGCGCTGGTGGCACCGTCATCGCGAACCGCCATGCGCAGCCGGTCGCGCGGATGGCGGCCGATGGCCGCATCGACCCGGCCTTCGCGCTTCAGCACGCCCTGCAGCAGTGCCCAGTAGTGACGTTTGACGCTGCGCGCCTGCAATTGACGAACCAGCTCGGTCTGCGCCGGGATCGTCTTGGCGACGACCATCAGGCCGCTGGTGTCCTTGTCCAGCCGGTGCACGATGCCGGCACGGGGCACGTCGGCCAGTGCGGCATCATGGGCTAGCAGTCCATTGAGCAAGGTGCCCGACCAGTTCCCGTGTCCTGGATGGACCACCAGGCCAGCCGGTTTGTTCAACACCAGGATGGATTCGTCTTCGAACACGATGTCGAGCGACATGGGCTCGGGAGCGAAGGCGCGCTCTTCGGGTGACAACTCGGGCAGCACCAGCACGGTTTCACCGCCCCAGACCTTGGTCTTTGGCTGTGCGACCTCGGCATCGAGCAGCACCCGCTCGCCCTTGATCCAGGCCGCGAGACGGCTTCGGGAATAGTCCGGCAGCAATTTGGCAAGCGCCTGGTCCAGGCGCAGGCCGGCGGCCTCCGCCGGAAGAATCAGTTCCAGCGAAGCGCTTTCATCAGACAACGGCTCCTCGCCGGTCGCGTTATCGGGGATTGCGCTATAATCGCCCGGTTCCAACTGGGATGGCGCCATGAAGAAGGTACTCTCGAGCGTGCTGGTCGCGGTGCTGGTCAGCGCCTGCGGCAGCACGGAAAAAGCCGACCCGACCATCAGCTGGTCGGCGCAGAAGTTGTACTCGGAAGGCAAATCCGAGCTGGATGACAAGAATTATACCAAGGCGGTCGAGCTGTTCGAAAAGCTGGAAGCCCGCTATCCCTACGGCCGCTTCGCCCAGCAGTCGCAATTGTATGCTGCCTACGCCAATTACAAGGATGGCGAGCCCGAAGCCGCCGTCGCCGCCTGCGACCGCTTCATCAAGCTGCACCCGACCCACCCGAACGTCGACTACGCCTACTACCTGAAGGGGCTGGCGAACTTCACCGAGGACACTTCGCTGTTCGGCCAGGTCGCCAACCAGGACATGACCGAGCGCGACCCGAAGGCCGCCCGCGATTCGTTCGAGGCGTTCAAGCAACTGGTCACGCTGTTCCCCAACAGCAAGTACACCCCGGATGCCGTCGGCCGCATGCGCTACCTGGTCGATGCCCTGGCCTCGCACGAGGTCCATGTCGCCGAGTACTACATGAAGCGCGGTGCCTACGTGGCCGCCGCCAACCGCGCCAAGTACGCGCTGGAGCACTATCCGCAGGCCCCGGCCGTGGAAGAAGCCCTGGTCGTGATGTACGGCGCCTACGACAAGCTCGGCATGACCGATCTGCGCGACGACGCCAAGCGCGTGCTGGACAAGAACTACCCGAACAGCAAGTACCTGACCGGGGAGGTCCAAAAGGACAAGCCATGGTGGCAACTGTGGTGAGCTGAAGCTGTATCTTGATACCGGGCCGGTCGGAGCAATCCACCGGCCCGTTTTGTTTGGGGCGGCGAGCGAGGAATCAGGCGGACCGTTGCAACGCCTCCAGCGCAGCCAGTGCCGCCTGCAATCGTGCTTCGCCGGAACCGGCAATCCGGCAGTAGGCTCGGCCGGCGCGCTGCAACCATGCCTCGGCATGTTCCGTGCCGAATTCGCGGCGGTCCGGGTAACGCCGCTGCGGGTCCGCCTGGAACGCGAGGTCGTCCTCCAGCAGCAGGGTCAATGCCGGTGCGGCGCTGCTGGCTGCGGCAACCAGCCGTTCCGGAGCAGGCCCGAAGTAATGCTCGTACCACATGCGTGAAGCCAGCGGATCGGTATCGCAGAACAACCAGCCGCTACCCAGCGCGCGAAGCGAGCCGATCATCGCCGCCTGCACCTGGCCGACGGTGGCCGCCTCGTCCTGCGTGATGCGGCATTCGGAGAAATCGAAGAAAGTTCGCACCTGCTCGGCACACCACAGACCACCGCGGGCATCCGCCAACTGCCGGGCCAGCGTGGTCTTGCCGACACATTCCGGCCCGAACAGCACCACCTGCCGGGTGGCATCACCACCAGATGATGCGAATGGCGACTCTGACCAGGGTAGCTCAAGCTGGGAATGCCGGTCGAGCGGCCACAAGGGGATGCCCCATTCAGCGGCCGTTTCGCGCGCCGTCGACCAATCGGCAGTCAGCCAGACCGTGCCAGCTGGCACAGGGGGGCGGTTACCATCCTGCCTCACCCACTGATCCCCCGCTCTTAGCCATGTGCCGAAACCGGTGTCTGCTTCAGCCAATACCGTGACAGCCGGGGCCAGCCGTTGCGCCACGCCCAGCAGGTAGCGATGTCCGGCACGCAGCGGAGCAAACCTGCCGGAGAGCAGGATATGGGCAAAGGGCATGTCGGCCATGGTCGTCTTACCCGCCAGAAAGCAAAACCGCCGGGCGAGGCCGGCGGCTGGTCGGGCGCGAAAGCGGATTCGCCAGCGAAGTCGCTCAGGCGCCGTTGCGGTCGAGTTCCCCGAACTTGTCGGTCACCGACGCCCATTCGGCGTGGTCCGGCAGAGGGTCTTTCTTCTCGACGATGGGAATCCAGCTCGGGTGCTTCGACAGATCGCGGTTCAGTTCGATGTAGTGCTCTTGTCCGGGCGGCACGTCATCTTCGGCATAGATGGCCTCGACCGGGCATTCCGCGACACACAAGGTGCAATCGATGCACTCGTCCGGATCGATCACCAGGAAATTCGGGCCTTCACGGAAACAATCGACCGGGCAGACGTCCACGCAGTCGGTGTACTTGCACTTGATACAGGATTCTGTGACGACGTACGTCATGGCTTCCTCTGGTAGCAAAATCGAATCGGATTGCGCGCGATTGTAGCAAAGCCGGTACTCCGCTGCCCGATTGTTTAGTTATGTGCTTAAGCAAGCATGACAAACAGATGGGTCGATTCTCCAGTTAAAACAAGGCATTGCCAGCGATTGCGACGGTACATCCGCCCTGGACTTCCGCTCAGGAAGGAACGAGTGAACGGGCAAGCTGGCTGGCGAGCCGGCTGACCACGCCGTAAATGCTCAGCTGGGGATTGGCGCCGATGCTGGTGGGGAACAGTGAACCGTCAAAGACGGACAGATTGGACAATTGCCAGTGCCGCCCCCATGGGTCGGTGACGCCGAAACGGGCTTGTCCCGCCATCCCGCAGCCGCCCATCACGTGCGCGCTGACCACGCCGAGGCGCAAGGCTTTCATCGGCAGCGCATCCAGTGCCTTGGGCAAGTCGATGGCGCGCCGTACCGGTGACGCATCCTGATGCAGCGGAACCACGGCGCGGGCACCGGCCGCAAACTGGATCTCGCCCATGACTTGCAACGCCCGCCGGAAGCCAGCAAATAGATAGTCAGTCAGCGGGTAGTCCAGCACCGGCGACCCATCGGACCGCAGACGAACTTGGCCACCCGGGCTTTCCGGATGGAAGCCGTCCCTCAGTAAGCCCAGGTTGACCTGCCAATGCGGAAGCTGCCGCAGCAAGCTGCGATGTCGCGGGCCAAAGCCCGGCAAGGTAGTCGCTGCCAGCACCGGGTGAACCGGTGGCACCTCGATCTTGAAACCGATCGGACCATCCAGGTCATCGGACAAAAAATGATCGCTGTATACCGATTGCGGCGCTCCGTGATAGGGATCCACCTTGTTCGGAAAGATCGCCGCGGAAATAGCGACCGGATGCAGAAAGGTTCGCTTGCCGAGGCGATAGTGCGGGTCCGGCGCCTGGCTGCGCAGCAGCAGCCCGGGCGTATTGATCGCCCCGCCCGCCAACACCACATGTCGGGCCCGGATTCGCAGCATATGGCCAGTCGGATCCATGCCATTCGCTCCCAGCGCCAACGCCTCCACCATCTCGACCCGATCGCCCCGCCACAGCAGACGGGATACCCGCATCCGGTGCCATAGCGAGGCGCCGCGATCCAGCGCCTTGGGTAGACGGGCGATCAGCGTCGACTGCTTGGCATTGGTCGGACATCCCATCCCGCAATAGCCGAGGTTCCAGCAACCCCGGACGTTGCGCGGCATATGGCTGACCGTAATCCCCAGGCGGTTCGCTCCCTGCGCCAGTAACGCGTTGTTGCGGTTGGGCTCGACTGGCCACGGCGCGATACCCATCGCTTGTTCCGCCTGTTCGAACCAGGGCGCGAGCGTGGCCTCGTCATAGTCGGCAAGACCGAAACGCTCACGCCAGGCCCGCAAGGTCCGCGACGGCGTCCGCAGGCTGGTGGTCCAATTGACCGTGGTCGAACCCCCTACACAGCGCCCTTGCAGGATCGTGATCGCCTTGTCCAAGGTGCGACGGGCGCCCAGCTCCTGATAAAGCCGGGGATAGGCGGTTGTCTCGGACAAGTCGAAGTCGGTGCTGGAGTACAAACCGCCCTCCTCCAGCATGACCACCGACAAACCGGCGGCCGACAGGATGTCCGCAGCCGTTCCGCCCCCTGCGCCAGTCCCTACCACCACGACATCCGTCTCGATGGTCTGGTCGCGCGTCAGCGCCGCGCCGTCGTGGACTTTCCAGCCGCGGGCCAGTCCTTCGCGGATCGGATCGGGAATCATGGGTTGCTCCGGGCCTGGAGAATGGTCGGCGGCGGCCCCGGATAGCCTGCCTGCTCCCAGTTGGCGGCCTGCCCGTACCACGCACCATGCACGAGCTGGGTCAGAGCCTGACTGGCCGATTGAAACAACGCCACCGGGCTCGCCTGCCAGCGCGCCAACCAGGTACGGATATCGGCGTCCGATACGGCATCCCAGTCTGCGGGTAAACGTAGTAGCAGCCAGCGGGTCAGCTGCAAAGTCATCAGGTTGAGCAGATCAGAAAACTCGTCCCGCAATGCCGGGGGCAAACTCGACACCGCAAACTGAATACCGGCGACCGAGGTATCTAGCCGCGCTTGCCTTATCGGTCCTTCCGGCAACGCATCCCCGATGATTGCAGAGGCGACCCGGCGCAATGCCAGCGTACGCTGCGCCGTCCAGGGAGAGGCCGGATCAATTGGCGCCCGGGACACCCAGCTGCCGCTTGCCCAGAGCAATGCGCCACCGACCAGACCTGTCTTGAGCAGCCGCCGCCGACCTGGCCTCATCGCAACATCCAGCGCATCACCGCTTCGAATCGCTTCCCGAATGGCGGCTTCAGCAAGTCGAGGGCCACCAGCGGCGGATACACCTGGTGCACCGGCTTCACCTTGCTGAACGCCAGAAACCCCTCACGGCCGTGATAGTGGCCCATCCCGCTCCCACCGATGCCGCCGAAAGGCAGGTCGTCCTGCGCCACGTGCAGGGCGACCTCGTTGAAGGTCACACCGCCTGCGTGCGTCTGCCGAAGCACCTGCTCCTGGTGACGACGGTCATTGCCCATGTAATACAACGCCAGAGGGCGTGGCCGGGCATTGACGTAGCGGATGGCATCCTCCAGCCGGTCGTAGGGCACCACCGGCAGCCAGGGGCCGAAGATTTCCTCCTGCATCACCCGCATGTCGTCCCGGACATCGAACAACAGGGTCGGCGACAGGCGCCTGCGCGCCACGTCCTGCTCAGGATGCAACGGCATCGCACGTGCGCCCTTGGCGAGCGCGTCCTCCAGCAGCCCCTGCAGGCGAGCCACATGATGGCCATTGATCACGGACGCATAGTCCGGATTGTCGAGCAGCGAGGGATAGCGCCGCATCACCTCGGCCGCCGCGGCCTCGGCAAAGGCCTGCTCCATGCCACGTGGCAGCAATACATAGTCGGGCGCCACGCAAATCTGCCCCGCATTGGCGCACTTGCCGTATACCAGCCGCTGCGCGGCGAGCGTGGCGCTACATTCCGGGCCGACCAGAGCGGGAGACTTGCCGCCCAGCTCCAGAGTCACCGGGGTCAGGTTGGCGCTGGCTGCCGCCATCACCTTGCGCCCCACCTCTGTGGAGCCGGTAAACAACAGATGGTCGAATGGCAGGCTGGCGAAGTCGGCAGCGACATCGGCCCCACCAGTGATCACCGTCACCTGTTCGGGCGGAAAGGTATCGGCAATCAGCTTCTGGAACCTGTCGGAAAAGGCGGGCGTGAATTCCGAAAGCTTAAGCATCACCCGGTTGCCCGCCGCTAATGCGGAGGCAAGCGGCCCGACCGACAGGTAGAGGGGCAGATTCCAGGGCACGATCACCCCCACCACCCCAAGCGGCTGCTTCACCACCCGGTTGCGTCCGGGCAAGTGCCACAGGCCGGTTCGCCGACGCTCGTCGCGCATCCAGCGGGCAACATGCCGCTCCGCATGGCGGAGTGCCTCCACTGCGGGGAACAGTTCCAGCAGCTGAATCTCCTGCCAGCCTCGTCCGCCGAAATCGTTGGAAAGCGCCTCGAAGAGTTCAGGCTTCGCTGCGAGCAGCACCTCGCGCAATCGCCTCAATGCCGTACGCCGCTCCGCTGCGTCCGGCCAGGGGGCTTGTTCAAACGCCGTGCGCTGCGTCAGCAGGCGCTGATGCAGGGAGTGCGACAAGCCGGGGGCAAGAGAATCCATGTCGGCCTTTCAAGCAAATGCTTGATCGCATTCTAGCCACAAATGACCAACAGTCACCAACCGTTTATCGCCAGCACGACGAGTCAATCCCATGCATTTCGACTAGGGAAAACCCTAATCCCAGCTATCATGCAGATTGCCTTTAAATCGGACTGGATGTTTGCCCGGTGCGCTCTCGCCCACAGAACCGCACCGTTTCCAAGAAGAACCAGTGTTAACAGGCCCAAGGTAGCCGGCGCTTGCCGGTTGCCCTCCAAACGACACCAAGAAGAGGAGTTCAGCGTGGAAAGACGGTCATTCCTGAAACATGCAGGGGTAGGTCTGGCAGCAACCTCGGTCGCCGCACCCGCTATCGCGGCCGATGGTCCCGCCATCAAGTGGCGGCTGGCCTCCAGCTTCCCCAAGAGCCTGGACACCATCTACGGTGCAGCAGAAACGCTCTCCAACCGCGTCAAGCAATTGACCGGCGGCAAGTTCGAAATCCGCGTCTTCGCCGGCGGCGAAATTGTGCCCGGCCTGCAAGTGCTGGATGCCGTGCAGCAAGGCACCGTGGAATGCGGACACTCCGCCAGCTACTACTACGTGGGCAAGAACAAGGCCTTCGCCTTCGACACCTCGCTGCCCTTTGGCCTGACCGCCCGCCAACAGAATGCCTGGGTGTATTTCGGTGGCGGCCTACAATTGCTGCGCGATTTCTTCAAGGAATATAACGTCATCAACTTCCCGGGCGGCAACACTGGCACCCAGATGGGCGGCTGGTTCCGCAAGGAAGTGAAGTCGGTCGCCGACCTGAAGGGTCTGAAGATGCGCATCCCCGGCATCGGCGGTGAAATCTTCTCGCGTCTTGGCGCTGTGCCGCAGACCATTGCGGGTGGCGACATCTACCCGGCGCTGGAAAAGGGCACCATCGACGCCGCCGAATGGGTCGGCCCGTACGACGACGAGAAGCTCGGCTTCTATAAGGTCGCCAAGAACTACTACTACCCGGGCTGGTGGGAACCGGGCCCGATGCTGTCCTTCTACGTGAACATGGCCGAGTGGAACAAGCTGCCCAAGGACTACCAGGCAGCCTTCGAAGTCGCCGCGGCAGAAGCCAACGTGACGATGCTCGCCGAGTACGACGCGAAGAACCCGTCGGCACTGATCCGCCTGCTCGGCAACGGTGTGAAGCTGCGCCAGTACTCCACCGACATTATGGCGGCAGCCCAGAAGGCCGCGTTCGAAATCTACGAGGAAGAAGCCGGCAAGAACCCGGCCTTCGGCAAGATCTACGCCGAATGGAAGAAATTCCGTGCCCAGCAGCACGCCTGGTTCAACATTGCCGAAGCGAAGATGGAAGGCTTCATGTACAGCGCGGCAGGCCGCGGAGAAACCAAGAAGAAGTAGCCGTCGCCACAAAGCAAAAGGCCGTGCGATTCGCACGGCCTTTTTTGTTCTTGCCTACCCACATGGCAGGCTGATGCATCGGTGTCAGGACGGATTGGCTGCCGCCACCCGACGCGCGCCGTTGTACCGCTTTGCCCAATAGGCCTCGTGGATGTTGACCACCTGCACGCTCTTGCCAGAGGACGGCGAATGGATGAACTTGCCGTCGCCCATGTAGATGCCAACATGAGAGAAAGCGCGCTTCATGGTGTTGAAGAATACCAGGTCACCGGGGCGCAGGTCATCCTGGTTTACCCGTTGGCCGATCTGGCTGATTTCGGCAGCGCTACGCGGCAGTGCAATGCCCAGCGACTGCTGGAACACGTAACGGACAAAGCCGCTGCAATCGAAACCGCTGACTGGGGAGGTACCACCAAACTTGTAGCGGACGCCGATCAGGCCGAGCGCGGCCATCAGCAGATCGTCGGACTTCAGGGCACCAGCGCCGGTCTCGCCCTGCGCGCTGTCCTGGCTGCCCGCATCACGGCCGACACCGGAGAAGATGAACTGTGTCAACGGATCTTCGTCCGCCAGAGCAGCCGAAAAAACCGTTAAAAAACAAAGCCCTACTGTAATCATGGCTTTTTTCATGCCGTAACTCTAATAGACAAGTTCCGGACTGTAAAGCCAAAATGACCTTGTAATCGCCCAGTCAGTAAGGCGATGCCGGATATCGGCAGCGTTTAGAATCAAGCAGATACGGGCGTGCAGCATCAGGCTCCCTGCAACACGGCAGACTCAAGAGACCCTAGGAGATACCAGCCGCATGCTGCGTGAAACGCTGAGCGCAATGCGCGACCTGCCCCGCCTGCGGGAAGTCAGCACCATCCTGATCCGTTACGGCATGGGTGACCTGGTCCGCCGCTTGGGCATTGCCAACCTGCTGGAGCGCGCTGGCCAGATTCTCCACATCCCCTCCAAGGAAGAGCAGGAACAGCTCGAAGCGCCGGTGCGCATGCGCCGCGCGATGGAGGAGCTGGGGCCGACCTTCGTCAAGCTCGGCCAGGTGATGGCGACCCGTGCAGACCTGTTCGGCCCGGACTGGATCGCGGAATTCGAGAAACTGCAAAGCACCGTGCCGGCGGTGCCCTATGAGGTGCTGCGCCCTCACCTGTCGGAAGCGCTCGGCTGCGCGCCAGAAGCTGCCTTTGCGGAATTCGATCCGACACCGATCGGAGCGGGTTCCATCGCACAGGTGCACCTGGCACGGCTGAAGGACGGCGCGCCGGTGGTGGTGAAAGTCCGTCGGCCGGGCATCCGCCCCAAGATTGACGCGGATCTGCGCATCCTCGGCTACATCGCCCAACTGATCGAGCTGGAGTTTCCGGAAACCCGCCGCTATCAGCCCGGACGCATCGTCGAGCAGTTCGCCAAGTCCTTGAAGCGCGAGCTGGATCTCGACGTTGAGGCGCGCAGCATGCAGCGCTTCGCCTCCAACTTCGAGGGCGACACCAATGTGGCCGTCCCGACGGTCTACTGGGAGTGGACCAACTCCACCGTTAACGTACAGCAACTGATTACCGGCATCCCCGGCAACCGGTTGGCTGAAGCCGACGCCACCGGGCTGGACCGCACCCTGCTCGCCGCCCGTGGGGCCGACGCCGTCCTGAAGATGATCCTGATCGACGGCTACTTCCACGCCGACCCGCATCCGGGCAATGTCTTCTACCTGCCTGACAACCGCATCGCCTTCATCGATTTTGGCATGGTTGGCTGGCTGTCCAGCGCCCGTCGCGACCAGATCGTCGACCTGCTGGCGGCGTTGTCCCGCCGGGATGCCTACGGCATTGCCGACGTGCTGCAGGAATGGACAGAAGGGGCCAGCGTCGACGACGAACAGCTGGCCACCGACATCAACGAATTCATCTTCAACTACGAACACGTCGCATTGAAGGATCTGCGGGTCGAAGCGCTGCTGACCGACATCGTCGGCATCATGCGCGACCACCAGATCGCCCTGCCCGCCGACATGACCCTGCTGTTCAAGGCGCTCATCACACTGGAAGGCCTAGGCCGCCAGCTGGACCCCAACTTCCGCATGGTCGAGCACCTGACCCCTTACGTGAAGCGGGTCATCATCGAACGCTACCGGCCCGAAGCCCTATGGTCGCGCGGCAAGCATGGCCTGCGCGAAGCGGTCAACGTGCTGTCCGGGCTGCCCCGGGACATGGCCCGGCTGGTCAAGGAAATCCGGCGCGGCAACGTTCGCATCGATCTGGATCTGAAGCGGCTGGACCGCTTTGGCCACCAGCTCGACAAGAGTGCGAACCGGCTCACGGTGGGCATCGTCACGGCCGCGTTGATCATCGGCTCTTCCATTGCGATGACCGTGCCCGGTGGGCCCAAGACCTTTGGTTTGTTCGCGTTTGCACTGGCGTTCCTGAACAGCGTCTGGATCATTTTCTCGATCTGGCGCTCCGGAAAGAATTGAACGCATCCTTCGGGAGGCCGACATGACGATCCGCTCTACCATCCTGACCCGTTGCCGGCTGCTGGCAGCCGCGATGGTACTCTGCGTGGCCACCGCAGCGCTGGCCATGGAAGTCATTCCGCTCAGCGGCAACGCACCTGCTTCACTGGCGGACACCATCCGCTCGCAGTTCCCTGGCGTCACCGTCAGCGTGTTCCAGAATCAGCTGATCCTGAACGGCCCCGACCACGATGTCGCGCAAGCCCGCCAATTGGTACAACGCCTGGATCACCCTGCCGAATCGCTACGCATCAGCGTGCGGCAGCGAACCCAGCAGCGCGGCAAGAGCAGCAATGCCGAAGTAACCGGCCGGATCGGCGGTGGTAACGCGAACGTCGTCATCGGCAATGACGGGCCGGCACGCCTGACCCTGGAGGAGCAAAACCAGGACGAACAGAGTGGTGCCGTGCAAACCGTGCTCACCCAGGACGGCGCCCCGACCTACGTATCGATCGGGCAGTCCCGCCCGATTACCCGCCGCACGCGCCAGATCATCAATGGGCAGGTCGTCGAAAACACAACCACCAGCGAACTGGTCGATGCCGGCACCGGTTTTTACGTGCAGCCGGCGGTGCGCGGCGACCGCGTCGAATTGACGCTCTACCCCTTCAGCGAACGCTGGCGCGATGGTCCGAAGATCGAGAGCCAGCGCTTGTCCACGCAAGTCACGACCAAGCTGGGGGAATGGATCGAAGTCGGCAATACCCTGGACACCATGGAAGGCCGGCAGCAGGTATTACTGGGCAGCGGACGTCGTAGCCGCGAGCAGGGTTACCAAGTGTGGATCAAGGTAGAACGGGTCAACTGAGCCAGAAAATGGCAAAGCAGATGCGGTGTTGCGAATTCAGGATTTGGATTTGTAGAAGTGGAATTTACTGCAGAGAAATTACCGGAACCGGCAATTTGAAACGATGAAGTTGGCTCCCCGAGCTGGGCTCGAACCAGCGACCTGCGGATTAACAGTCCGTCGCTCTACCGACTGAGCTATCGGGGACCTGAAAACAACATCGAATTTTGAACTTGGCTCCCCGAGCTGGGCTCGAACCAGCGACCTGCGGATTAACAGTCCGTCGCT